>DASUTC010000221.1 GCA_036374795.1 Herpetosiphonaceae bacterium | reverse complement strand
GGCGACCTGTGCCTCGGACGGCAGCTTCGCGATGCGCTCGTAGTCGGTGCCGGGGCCTGTGCGGATGCGGGTATCGTCGTCGAGCACGCTGCCAATCGGTATCGCCGTCGCCTGCGAGGCCTCCGCCTCGATCGGCCCGTTGCCGATAGCCGTCGCGCCCGGCACGTAGATCTCCTCGCCGGAGACTAACGATCGACCGCTGCCCAGGTTATTGGCAGGAAAGAAGCGGATCGATGTCACCGGAACGCTGTACTGCTCGGCGATAGCCTCGACCGTCTCGCCATCGGCGACTTTGTGCGGCAGCCCCGAAACGCGGGGTATGCGCAACTCCTGCCCGATCGCCAGCATCTTCGGATCGATGTCGTTGGCGGCGATCAGCGTGCCGACTGAAACGTTGTAGCGCTCTGCTATCGCGCCGAGCTTTTCACCGGGAGCAACTTTATGAGTAGCCACGAACGCCGATCCGGTCGGTGCCTGCCGGGGCAGCAGGGATGGCGTCAGCGCGTCGTTTGCCTGTTCTTCCGTATGAGCAAAGTCCAGTGTCGTCGCTGCGTTCGCGATCACCTGCGGCGCTGCAACGCCCAGGTGTTCATCGGCGTGCGCCACGCCCTCGACGTGATCGGTGGCGACCGTCGCGCCCTGGGTCCAATCCATACCCAGCGTCAGATCGGGCAGACCACCCGTGCCGATCACGGCGAACACCAGGCTCATCACCACGCCGTGGCCGATAAAGCGACGCGGCAGGCGTTTGAGCGCGTGGCGCAGTTGCCTGCGCGGACGCTGCGGCGGGACAGGCGCCAGGGGTGCGAGCGGCTGCTGCGTGCCTCGCCTGACCTGATCAAGCACCGACCACGCATTCTGGGTTGCAGAGCGCTGTCGTCGAAAGAAATAGAGGGGTAATCGTGGACGCTTATGAGCGAGGAACGCTGGATCGTCTAAGACCGGTACATGGTCCATTTGCGATACCCGGTCGTGGGGTTGCGCGTTCAAGTACGATCCTCCTTGGGTAAAAGCTGCCCGTAGTGACCGGAATATCCGTGCATACCTACGAAGCACGCGTGCGGCATGGCACGTTTGTGGCGCTACAATACCCGAAACTCATGGCTTTGTCAACTTACTATCAGATTCGAGCGGCTTGTGTAACGCTGCCCATATCTCCCAGTAGGAAACAGACCGAGGTCAGGGGTCGGGGAATAAGCGAACAAGCGAACAAGGAAGTCAAGCGTTTGTTCTTAATTCCTCATTCTCTCTACCGTCAGCACCAGCGGCAGCTTCTCCATCGAATTGATCTCGACGCTATCCACGGGCGTTTTGACATACAGCCCGGTGGAGCGCCCGCCGTCGAGGTTGAGCGCGGCATCCAGCTCCAGATCCGAGTTTTTCAGCACGCGCGCCAGTTCGGGAAGCGTGAAGGCGGGCATGTCGCTGACCAGCAGCAGAATCCGGCCATGAATATCACGGGCGATCACTGTGCGCCGCGAGCGATCCTGATCGGGATCGAGCTGCGAAACCTCGCCGCCGGGCTGGATCAACATCGGGGCCGATTGCATCGCCTGTTGCAGGTTTTCGTTGGGATCGTACGGCTGCTGCCGCAGCGAGCGGAGCTCGAACCTGCCCTGCTCATTGATCACCACCATCCCGCCGAAGCCGTTGTACGACTCGCCGCGCCGGATGCCGTCGAAGACTACCAGCGCCGTTGCGCGCCGCTGCTCGTCGAAGTAGCCGCCGTTGACCACCGCCAGCGGCTTGAGCGCGTCGAACCATTCGCGGATCGATCCCGCGTTGGCGACATCGTACTTGACGCTGACGCGGTAGGCGTTGGGATCGAAGCGCAGGATCGTCACATCCGCTGCGGTCGCCTCGACCGACATGCGCATCGTCCGCAGCTCCATCGCCTGATCGATCTGTTGCCAGCCGGTATCATCGCTCGTCTCCGTGGCTGAGACTCCGACGGTGCCGGTGATCGGCTGGCTCGATGGACGACCTGTGTTGATACTGGCCGTGTCGCACGCAGCCAAGCTTAGCATCCATCCCAGCAGACCGACCAATCGCAACAGTTTCCAGGGCATCTAGCGGCTCCTTCAAACGGGGTTTTGTATTGTATCACAAGCGATATGCAGTAGTTTAATCCCACGCTCCCGCAGCGCCGCCGCTTCCCTTATCCACAATTTGTGGACAGGATGTGGAACATCTATTCTACTTGCGACAGGCTATGGTATAATAGCGCCACCCCAGGCGATGGAACGCGGCGCTCATATCGCCTAAACCTGGATCGACCATACGCTTAACAATGCCGAGCGGCGTCAGCAGACATGAAACGAGCCGGAGTAGACCATGACGACGAGTAACGAGCAGCTCACCCCGATGATGCGGCAGTACCGCCAGATCAAAGCCCAGTATCCCGATACGATCCTCTTCTGGCGGCTTGGCGATTTCTACGAAACCTTCGAGGACGATGCCAAGCTCCTGGCGGCGACATTGGATGTCACACTGACGAGGCGCAGCAACGCTACCAAGAGCGGCGACGGCGTGCCGATGGCAGGCGTGCCCTATCACGCCGTCGAAAATTACGTCCAGCGCCTCCTGCAACTTGGCTATCGTGTCGCTATCGCCGAGCAGACATCGCCCACTGAGGCGATGCAGACCGATACGCGCGCCAAGAGCGTCTATCAGCGCTCCGACCTGATGCGTGATCGCGCCTCGCAGAAGGGCATGGTCGACCGCGAAGTGGTGCGCGTGCTCACGCCGGGCACGCTCTTCGAGCCCGCGCTGATGGATGCCCGCAGCAACAACTATCTCGTCGCGGTGATCATGGAGCGGGGCCGTGTCGGCCTGGCCTACACCGATATTTCGACCGGCGAGCTTGCCGCAACCGAGCTGGAGGGTGCGAAGGCGCTGCTGCGGCTGGAAGGCGAGATCACCCGCCTGCATCCTGCCGAGATTCTAGTGTCGGATGACGAGCGCTGCCGACCGGAGATGCTCCAGCCGAAGAATGCTCGTCTGGCGCAAGACCTGCAACCAATGCATCGCGACGAGCGTGAGCGGCTGCTGCCTCACGAGCGGGTCGCACGCAAGGTCGACGGCCAGCAGGCGACCGGCGAGTGGGTCCAGGGCCGGGTCACGCCCTGGGCCGCGTGGCACTGGGATATGCAGACTACCCGCGATGCTCTCAAGCAGCAGTTCGGCAGCGCCTCGCTGCAAGGCTTTGGCCTGAGCGACAAGCCGCTGGCGACTCGCGCCGCCGGTGCGATGCTGCAATACCTCTCTGAGACACAGCGCACGGCGGCGGCGCAGTTGACGGGCGTGCGCTGCTACAGCGTCGAAGATTTCATGTTTCTGGACCCCCAGACCCGGCGCAACCTGGAATTGCTCGAAAGCGCGACGGGCCGCAAGCATGGCTCGCTGATCGATGTGCTCGACCAGACGCGCACGCCCATGGGCGCGCGCCTGCTGCGCCGCTGGATCTCGCAGCCGCTACTGGACATTGCCCGCTTGCAGCAGCGTCAGCAGGCGGTCAAACGCTTCGTCGACGATGCGCTGTTGCGCGCCGAGGTTCGTGCCCGGCTCAAAAACATCGGCGACATGGAGCGCACGATCAACCGTGTGGTGCAGGGCGTCGCGCTGCCGCGCGATCTCGTCCGGCTGCGCGAGGCGCTTCAGGCGCTGCCGGAGCTGCTGACGCTCCTGGGCAGCGCGCAGATCAAGCCGATCGAGACGGGCATTGCCGAGGCCGCGCCCGATAATACATTTGCGATCGATGATGAGCTGTTCGACGACGGCATCGATCAGGCCGAGCCGCAGCCCGCTTCGACCAAGCATGTGCTCGACACATGCGGCGATATTTGCAAGCTGCTTGAGCGCTCAGTCGCAGACAATCCACCGGCGCTGCTGGGCGGCTGGAATCCCAAAGACGCGGAGAACGTGATCCGGCGCGGCTTCGACCCGGCGATCGAGGAGCTGCTTCAGCGCAGCAGCGAGGCCCGCCAGTGGATGAACGATCTTGAGCGCCGCGAGATCGAGCGCACCGGGATCAAGTCGCTCAAAGTCGGCTATAACAAAAACTTCAACTGGTACATTGAGATCTCCAAGGCTGTGCCTGAGTCGCAGATCCCGCCGGAGTACATCCGCAAGCAAACGCTGGTCGGAGCCGAGCGCTACCGCACCGCTGAGCTGGACGAGTACGAGACGATCCTGCTGCTGGCCGAGCAGAAGCTCAACGAGCTTGAGCGCGACGCCTTCAAGCGCGTGCTCCAGATGGCCGCGCAGCAAGCGCCGCGCCTGCTGACCACCGCCCGTGGCCTGGCCGAGCTCGACGTATACGCAGCGCTGGCCGATGTCGCGGTGCGCGGACGCTACACCTGCCCGATGCTGGCCGAGGAGCCGATCCTGCGCATCGAGGGCGGTCGGCATCCGGTCGTCGAGCAAACGCTGGATCAGCCGTTTGTCGCCAATGATGTCGAGATGGACGCCGCCAGCACACAGATCCTGGTGATCACCGGGCCGAACATGAGCGGCAAGAGCACGTACCTGCGGCAGGTAGCCCTGATTGTGCTGCTGGCGCAGATCGGCGCGTGGGTGCCCGCCGACGTAGCCGAGATCGGCCTGGTCGATCGTATCTTTACCCGCATCGGCGCGCAGGATGATATTGCCACCGGCCAGAGCACGTTCATGGTCGAGATGACCGAGACTGCCAGTATTCTGGCGCAGAGCACCCGCAGCAGCCTGATCGTGCTGGATGAGATCGGGCGCGGCACCAGCACCTACGACGGCCTGGCAATCGCTCGCTCGGTCGTCGAGTACATCCACAACAATCCACGCCTGGGCGGGCGCACGCTGTTTGCGACGCACTATCACGAGCTGACGGAGTTGGCCCAGGTGTTGCCGCGCGTGCGCAACTATAGCGTGCAAGTCACCGAGGCCGATGGGCATGTCGTCTTTCTGCACAAGATCGTGCCGGGCGCTGCCGATCGCTCCTACGGCGTGCATGTTGCCGAGCTGGCCGGCATTCCTAAAGCGGTGGTCCAGCGCGCGAAGCAACTGCTGGCGGAGCTGGAGGGCACGAATAAGGCCGAGCGGCAGCGTATCCGGGGGATCATGCAGCAGGGCACGGAGGCCGATCCGCAGATCCAGCTTTCGTTGTTCGCCGCGTCGGTCGAGCATCCGGTGGTCGAGGCGCTGCGCGATCTGCATGTCGAAGAGCTGACGCCGATCGAGGCGCTGACGCTGCTCTACGACCTTCAGCGCCAGGCACGGCTGGCCGCCAACCCGCAGCCGACCGACTAGACGCTCTGGCGGTACGCTGCCGACATCGATGTTCGGACCCTGATCGTAGGTCTACGGTGATGCCCTGGTGCGGATACGCACCAGGGCATCCGCAATCATTGCTCAAACAGCATCCATGCGTCCCTTCGCGATCAATGGCTCTGACCACCGCTCTAGCTGCGCTACTCCTTTCGCTGCCAAACAATCTTAACTAAATCTCAACTTGTAGAACTATTGCGCAACCTACAGGGCGTCTTTATAATGAACAAGACGCTTTCAGGGCAACTATAGCGAAAGCTATGGCACGCAAAACTATGGGTCTACGGCTCGTAAGAGCTACGATTGCCAGGTTGCCGTCCTCGTTAGAAGCTTGGCCTATTTCTTGCTTAGCTCACGTGCGGCTTAGTTGCGTGCAGTAGTTGCTGGTAGCTTGTCCCCTATCTACGCAGCGGCACTGTGTATCCTAAGTTCGTATCCAACTGACGAGGCGCGCTGATCCTGAGGATGTCGGCGGTCATCCCACCCAGCGATCAGACGTGTCTATCAGAACATTGGCTTAAGTTAGGTTCACAGCAAAGTAGGCGTATCTAAACTGATCGATCCTGCGTTTACTAAGGCGTAGGGGATCGATTAATAGTTCACCTGCGTAAGCGGAGAACGTTGCGCGAGGGTAGGAGTGCGTCCCATGCCCAGCTCCATCGATCTTCCGTCGGTCATCGCGCGGGCCCGCGAGGGCAATCCTCACGCCATCCGCGAGTTGCACGATGTTTATGCCGATTCGGTTCGACGGTATTGTTACGTTCGTCTAGGAGATATTGAGGCTGCCCAGGATTGTGTGCAAGAAGTGTTTATGTGCATCTGGAAGGGTGTCAAAACCTTCGAGTACCGGGGCGATCTCTCGTTTACGGCCTGGCTGTATACGATTGCGAACAATGTGCTTGTAAGTTACATCCGCAAGCGAAAACGAGCGGAACAGGTATCCTTAACGCCGGAGCTAAACTTAACCGATCCCAAAAGCTTCGATACCGCGCGCACGATCTGTGATCGTCTGGCGCTACGGGAAGCGATTAGCCAGCTCACAACGGAGCAACAACAGGTTATTACGCTCAAGTTTTTCGTTGGATTATCGAACTTAGAAATTGCTGCGGCGGTCGATCGTAGTGAGGGAGCGGTCAAAGCGCTCCAACATCGGGCGATCAACCGCTTACAACAGATGCTGGCTCACGAGCGCATGGGTGCGCTTTCAGAGTTGAGTTTGGGAGAGGTGTAACACCGTGTTCCACCTCTCGCTGAGAGGGTAGAACCGTGTCTAGGCTGTCCTTCACAGAAGCACTAGATCAAGCCCTGGAACTTCTTGAACAAGGTCATCCCCTCGAATATTGTGTTCGGCAGTTTCCGGAATACGCTGATGAACTCAGGCCGCTGTTGCAGGTCAGCGATGACCTGCACCGGCTGGCGAATGCCCCGCTGCCAGTCTTCGACAAGTCTACCGTCGAGCCAAATTGGGAAGCCATTCTGGCGAGTGTTCCCCAGGATAAGCCTAGCCTGGCTACGCGCTATCGGGCGGCCTTTATGCAGTGGCTTAAAGAGCTGCAACGGCATCCCGTGCAGCGCTATTCCTCTCTGGCCGCTGCCCTGCTGATTCTGTTTGTGCTGAGCTGGCAGGGATCGAAACAAAGCGATCCTCATAGTCCACTCTACCCAATTAAGCGAGCCGTCGAGCAGGTCGAGATGGTCGCAGCGCTCGATCTGGCCGATCGCGCCGAGCTGCATATTGAGTTTGCGCGGCGGCGGTTTGATGAGCTGGAGCGGCAGGCAACCCTGACCCGCCGGATCGAACAGCCGTTGCTGGACGAGGCGCTGACCGAAACCCATCAGGCGGTGCATGTTGCAAAGCAGGCCGGAGTTGGGCAGGAGCTTTATACCGAGCTGTCACGGCTCTTATCCGAAGCAGACTCGTCGATCGATCAGTTGAAAGAAAGGGTGGAGAGTCCCGCCCCGGATGCGCTCGACAACGCCGGGGAGACTGTCAGCAGGCTACGCGACGATCTGGAAAATGTCGCCGTGGCAGAGTCCGGTACGCCGACGCCTACTGCCACGCCCACTGCTGTAAGAGCGACCCCAACCGCTACTCGCACGGCGACCCCAACCGCAACGGCGGTACGTACACCGGCTGTTACGCCTATGCCGGTGGATGATGCCCCCGATGATGTGGTCGTGCCTGCGCCGACAAAGACGCCCGCGCCGACCAGTGTTCCACCGACGCAGACGCCAGCGCCGACCAGCACGCCGACGACACCACCAGTGACGGCTGTGCCAACCAGGATTCCAACGCCGGTTTCGACACGAGTGTCTACTCCGTTACCGACGGCAGTGCCGACACAAGAACCGACACCGGAGCCAACGCCGAAGCCGACACAAGAACCGACGCCGGAGCCAACGCCGGAGCCGACAGCCGTGCCGACGCAAGAACCGACAGCGGTGCCGACGCAAGAACCGACGCCGGAGCCAACAGCGGTGCCGACGGAAGCGCCAACGACAGAGCCAACTGCACCGACGCAGCCAACGGAAACGCCGACGCAAACGCCAACGGAAGCCCCGACACCGGAGCCGACGGCTGAGCCGACGCAAACGCCAACGGAAGCCCCGACACCGGAGCCGACACAAGAACCGACGCCGGAGCCAACAGCGGTGCCGACGGAAGCGCCAACGGAAGCTCCGACACCGGAGCCGACGGCTGAGCCGACCCCGACCGGGACGCCAGGCGAAACGCCGACGCCGACGCAAGAGCCGATCCCGACGGTGCAGATCACCGTGACGATCATTCCACCCGATCCGACGCAGACGGTAGTGCCAACGGCGCAGCCCACCGAGATCCCGGCGCCGACGATCCTGCCGACGGACCCGCCAGCCGAGACGCCCACGACAGCGCCAGCACCAGTGGTTACGGAGACGGCGACAGCAGAGCCGACGCCAGAGCCATCTCAGGCACCTGCCCCACCGCCGTCCGAAACGGCTACGTCGGCTGCGGTGCGGGTCGCGCAGCCAGCGCAGGCGAGCGCGCACAGCACTTCGACGAGCAGCCTACAAGCAAAGCCGCTTGTCAAGGCTGCGCTGCGCTGGAAGTCTGCAATGAAAAAGATCGCTAAAACCGCCGGGCATAAGCAGATCCAGCAGAACGTCGTAGGGCAGCCGCCAAAGAGCGATCGGCTGGATGTACCCACGCTGCTAGAGGTGCTCAAGGCCGATCCCCTGCGGCAAACTGGCATCGGCTTATCGCCGCCGCTGGGAGAGGGTCTGCTGCCGGATCGGAAGCGGCTGAGCACGCCCTAGCTCTGCGCAAGCGCTCCAAATATAAGAGCACTCGGTGCATAACCGAGTGCTCTTTGCTTATGCTGGCCGCCGAAACGTCTACTCAAAGATCCAGGGATCGACGCTGCGGCTGAAGTCTTGCAGCAGATCCGACTCCTGAAAGAAGTTTTTGACCTCGCGCTCGCCGCTCTCCGGCTTGTCGGAGGCGTGGATCAGGTTGCGCCCGATCGAGACGGCAAAATCGCCCCGGATCGTGCCCGGCGCAGATTTGACCGGGTTTGTCGCGCCGACGATGCTGCGCACCATCTCGATCACGTTCTCGCCCGCGATCACCAGCACCACCACGGGGCCGGACGTGATGTAGCTTACCAGATCGTTAAAGAAGCCTTTGCCCTCGTGCTCGGCATAGTGCGTTCGAGCAAGCTGCTCGTCGATGCGCATCAGCTTCATGCCGATGATCTTCAGGCCGCGCTGCTCAAGGCGTGTCAGAATCGGGCCGACCAGTCCGCGCTGAACGGCATCCGGCTTCAGAATAACGAGTGAGCGCTCCATGTCATCCCTCCACGATCGATGTCAATATTTGGGCGGCAGACGTAGCCGTCTCGCACGCTGTGCATGGTGAAGGACCGCACAAAGGCGGTCCTTCATGATGTCTCCGGTATCTTACTCGATTATGCCAATTTGGACAAGCCTAAATCGGCACGGCCTCGCTGATGCGCCGCGCGGCACGACGCATCTCCATCTTGATCAAGCCCAGGTTGACCATGCGCTGCGTGATGACCACCAGGATCAGGTCTTTGGCCTCAAGCAGCAGGATCGAGCCTTCTTGCGCGTCGATGATCGCATCGACGAGCGTCCCGACGCCGATCCGCTTGGTCGATTTGTCGATCTCACCGTACACGGCGGCGGACATAGCGCCAAGCACTTCCGCATCTTCTGGATCGAGCAGGGTGCTGGCAACGACAAGGCCGTCTTTGCCGACAAGCAAACTGCCGATCACCCCATCAACTCGGATTAAGTCCTCTACAATCTTGCGCATACTGCTGATTATCCCTCTACGTTGGGCCTAGCTACCTGCTACGCGCGAGAGTCCAGCTATACTCGTCCATTGCTTCGCGGAAGCGATTTTGTTTCATATACGCATCGCCCAGCAGCCGGTGGAGTCGGCGGAGCATCTGCGGATCGTCGGTATCGGCGATCGTATCCTGAAGATCGACTACGACCTCGTCCAGCAAGCTGCCGCGCTTGATCAGGTGCTTGTACTGGTCGAGCGCCTGAGCTGTGTCGCTGGTCTGCTGGCTCATGCGCGCCACTGCCAGGCGCATCACATCGTTTTCAGGATCGGACTCAAGCATCGCGCGAATTGCCGATACCTGATCGTCACCCGCGCTGCCCCACATGCCGCTTGAGGCTGGTGCTGCGGCCTGGACTGGCGCCGGATGGTGATACTCCTCGGCGGCGGAAGCAACCGATTGCGCGCCCTCCGGCAGATCCATCGGCAGCGCGTGCTCGGCGTGCGTATCGCTGTCTGTCGTGCGCTCGGTCGTATCGTATGGTGTGCCGCTCGGCTGCGCCGCGCTTTCTTGGGCGCTACCCGCATCCAGATCGGCCAGCGAGAACGGCGACTCAAACGGCTCCATCGCCTGCTGATCCGGCAGCTCGATAGGCTCAGCAGTTTCTCGCCGCGCAATCGCGGCTGCCGCTGCCTCCTCTGCCTCTGCTGCCGACGGCGCGCTCTGCTCCGCTGCCTGGGCCTGCTCGAAGAACGTCAGCTCCTCATCGCTCAGCCCAAAATCGGCCAGCGAGAATGGCGTCAGATCGGGCTCCTGCTCGCCGGTCGCCGCCTCGGCAGGCTGCTCGCCTGTCTCGTCCAGCCGGAGTTCGCCAAAGACCTGATCGGCGGAAGCCTGCGCCGGTGTTTCCGGCTGCTCCGCTCCCCAGACGGCCTGCTCTTGATCCGCCGCCGTTTCTTGCGGCTGGTAGGCTGCCTCAGCAGCCGATGGCAGATCGAAGTCTCCGAACAGCTCTTCAAGCGCGCTGTCCGATTGCTCGGCGGCGCCGACATCGCCTGAGATCTCCGACATATTCAGATCAGCAAACAGCGCGTCGAACTCGCTGCTCGGCAGATCCAGGCTCTCGTCAGCGGCGCTGCCTGGCGCGGGAATCGCTTCGGGCGCTGCGGTCTGATCCGCAGCGGCGCCGGTTTCGTGCTCGGCCTGAGCCTGCTCTAAAAACGCCAGCTCTTCATCGTTGAGGCCAAGGTCGGCCAGCGAGAAGGGCGTTAAGTCCGGCTCTTGCGCGCTGGTGTCGACTGAAGGCTGCGCGGCGGTATCGGACATATCGGAGCGCATATCTTCAGGCAGCGCTGGCGCTTCACTGCCGGTTGGCTCAGCCGCTACCGGCTCGCTCTCTTGCAGATCGAGCGCGGCGATCTCCTCGTCGCTCAAGCCAAGATCGCTCAGCGAGAAGGGCAGCATCTCTGGCTCCTGCTGCTCGCCCGACGCTTCGGATTGAATATCCAACGCGGAAAGCTCTTCGTCGCTCAAGCCGAGATCGCTCAGCGAGAACGGCTGCGTATCTTGCTCGGCAGCGGGCTCGGACGGCTGACTCGCGCCGGGAGTCTCCCAGGAGAAGCCCTGCTCGGACTCCAGCTCGTCGAGCGCGAAGAAGCCCGCGCTATCTGAGGTGGGGCTTTCTTCTGGCGACTGACTCGCGCCGGGAGTCTCCCAGGAGAAGCCCTGCTCGGACTCCAGCTCGTCGAGCGCGAAGAAGCCCGCGCTATCCGTAGCCGCACCCAGGTCGATCTGCTCCGCCGCTGCGCCGCCCGGCATCTCCTGCGCCGGAGCCGTCAGATCGGGCTGCGATGGCTGTGCCGCCTGAAGATCCTGATCGTCGTCCAGATCCAGCCGCAGCGGCTCGTCATCGAGCGAGAAGAAGCTCATCGGCTCGTCCTCAGCGTCCTCCTCTGCGGCCTCCTCCGCTGGCGGCGTCTGCTCCGGCGGGCGGTTGCGCATCAGCTTGGCGAAGATCGACTCGCCTTCGATAGATTCGCTGCGCTCGCTTTGAGTAGTCTGTGTGCGCCAGGAAGGCTCCTGCCAGCTAAACCCGCTGCGCTCCTCGCTCTCCTCGTCTTCGCTGCTAATGTGAGGACCGCTGAGCGAGCTACCGGCCTCGCCCTCCAGCGAGTCGAGCGACAGCTCATCGAGCGAGAAGGGCTTGAAGCCGCCGAATTCGTCTTTCTCTTCGTCCGCGCCTAGCTCGTCGGCGGAGAGCGGCTTCAAGCCGCTGGCGTCGTCGTCAAGGCCCCAGTCGTCGAGCGAGAAGGGCTGTACCTGGCCCAGCCCGGCATCTGCCGGAGCGGGCGCGTTGCCGGATGCGACGCCTTCCTCCTCGAATGAGAAGGGCGCGACACCACCGAAATCGCCGAGGTCGTCCTCTAACGAAAACGGCTTGACTTCCGGCACAGTGTCCTCGGCATCGAAGCTGAACGGCTCAAGCTTACCGCCTTTGCCGGAGGTATCGTCATCCAACGAGAAGGCCTCGATGTCGGGAAAATCAAGCTCATCCTCGGAGGCTGTCGGCGCGGGAGTCTGCGCGGTCGGCAGATCGCTGCCAAGATCCCAATCATCGAACGAGAAGGGCTTAACATCGGCAACATCGGCGCTCGGACGCTGAGCGGTTTCGGCATCGAACATGCCAACATTGTCGAGCGACGACGGCAGCGGCTCGTCGAGCGACGGCTGGCCGCCCTGGGTATCGTCGCCCCAGTCGAAGCCGAACGGCTGTAGCTGATCGCGGTCCCTGGCCGGCGTGGTAGGCGCTGGCTCAGGCTCCGCCGACGCGAAGCCAAGCAGACTGGCTAGCAGGTCGTCGTCATCGGAGGCGGCGCCAGCGCTCGCAAAGCCTGCGTTTGGCTGGGCCTCGTAGATGCGTGTGTTCTGGGCGGATGCGTTTGTCGCGCCCGCCGAAGCTAGCCATGAGTCGGCAAAGAAATCGTCTTCGGCGCTCGTGCTCAGGGCAGCCGCAGCGGTCGCCGCAGCGGGAACCGGCTGCTCGGCGACACGACGAGCCTCTTTCGCGCGCCACTCGGCCTCGTCGAACTCCGGCAGCACCGGCTCTTCCAGACGGATCGGCGGCAAAATATCAAACAGCGACCGTGCCAGCGTCATGGTCGCGTCTTGCTCGGCGGCGCGACGCCAGAGCGTCTCACCTTCGGGATGCCCTGTTGCAAAGAGCAGGTAGCCCAGCAGAACCGTCGGCTTCAAGAGGTCGGGCTGCCGATCGAGCACATCGCGGCAGAACTCCATCGCCTCATCTTCCTGGCCGTCGCGCCAGAGCGCTTCCGCCAGGGCCGCCTTGACATCGTCGCGGCTGGGATCAGCATCCAGCACGGCCCGAAACTCATCGATCGCCTGGCCGAACATACCGCCGCGCGCGTACAGCCGCCCCAGGCCGGCGCGGCTTAGCCGAAACTGACCGGCAGATCCGGGCGTCTCGGAATAGAGGCGCATGAGCTGCGTGCGGAGATCGGCGAGATTGGGCTGAATTTCAAGCGCGCGCTCAAAGGCTGTGATTGCCGCGCTCCGCTGATCCAGGCTTTGCCGCGCCAGACCCAGGCCGTAATAGGCGGCAACATTTTCGGGATCGGCTTGGAGAACGCGCTCGAATGCAGCAGCGGCTTGCTCGGACTGGCTGGCGTTTAAATGAGCTTCGCCCAAGAGCCGATAGCCCTCGATCATGCGCGGGAAGTGTGCCAAAATATGTTGCGCGATACCGATTGCCTTGTCCGCCGCACCGGTTTCGAGCGCCCGGTGGGCTTCGTCGAAAACCGTTTGGAGGGAGACGGTGGCCATGAAACCTCCTCTCGTGGACCGCCCGTACTGGCGGCGTCGAGGTTAGGGGAATCTAGATCATAACAGCAACAGAACAGCCTGACCCACAGAGGGTACATGGCTGGTGCAAATGCTGCATCATTATATCGGAGGTTGTCAAGTGCAGCAATGGGACGTTCCGGCCTACATCCGCGTAGCAACTTAGTGCTGAGCGGCTAGGACTGTAGAACGCCACGCGAGAGGGCAGCCCGGAGCACGATCGGGTGTGGATTGGGTATGTGGAGACGTTTGCATGCCCTCAGGCCGGGGCAAGTGCCATTCGGGCACGTTCTGCGCATGAGCAAACGCCGGGAAGCTCCCAAACATGCGCCTGCTGAGGCAGAATCGGCTGTTTCGCGGACAAGCGTCCTGGACAAGGTATTGCCTTGAACGCTCAGGCCCGCCCGACTGAGCTTGGCAGAAACTTACGCCATTCTTCGTACGCTCCATCGCGCAGACGGCGCTCAATCGCGTAATACGGCCCCGCGCTCGGACGATACGGCAGCTTATGAAGCTTCATGCGCGCTTCCTCAGGCGTGCGCCCGCCTTTCCGGTGATTACACTGTCGGCACGCGCTGACCAGATTTTCCCAGGTATGAGCGCCGCCACGGTGACGCGGCAACACGTGATCGAGGGTCAGATCGTTGCTATGCAGGCCGCAATACTGGCAGGTATAGTTATCCCGCCGGAAGATTTCGCGGCGGGATAGTTTGACTTGCGGCATTGGACGCCTGACCAGATGAGACAGTCTGATCACAGAGGGCGCTCTCAAAACCTGGGACGGGGTAATAATATCGTGGCCGTTATGCTCCAGCACCTCAGCTTTACCACCCAGCACAAGAACAACAGCTCTCCGCGCCGCGCAAATGTTGAGCGGCTCGTAGTTGGAGTTGAGGACTAAAACAGGTATGTCCATCGGTTGTGCCTCCCAGATGTTGACGAAATTGTACCACGGGACGAATCACAGGCGCAACAACATTATGTTGCAAAATGATGTTGACGACCATCATGAATCGGTCATTGACGGAGAGGCAGGAGCGGGCGCCATGCCCAGAGGGCACCCGGCACATCAAGAACCAAGGGCGGCCAGTTGGGGATCTAACGATTCCTCACTCCAATGCGGGATCGTGTGAGCACTTTCCCGAACAGGTCCTTTGATTCCGCCTCAGGCACTCGGTTCGCTTGCGCGCGGCCTTGTCGCATTGCTCAGCATTTTGTCATTATCTTGCAATGCAGCCACTCTCACCAGCGCTCCGGCACCCTACTACAATACAGCATCGGCGCTTGATGGAGCAGCCGCTCCGATCTGACTCTATGATCTTGGAGTATCCGATGGAATCCAATCAGTCATCAGCATGGTCATTGACGGACGAAGAATGGTGCGAGATCTGCTTTATGCTCGTCGAGCTGGGAACAGCCCAGCAGCAGCTTCAAGCGTTGCTGCTGGCCGATAACCGTCCCACGCTGAATCAGCTATGGATCTCCGCCAGCGCATATCAGCGAACATCACAGACATTGTTCGATTATCTTGCGCAGCAGCTACGGTCCCGCGCGCTCGACTCGGAGCGCCGCAACGCGGCCTAGTGTTCGATACCGCAAGCCTCCGCTCATTAACCTATGCCTGTAGCCTCAGTATTGATGCAAGAGCAGCATTCCCACTTGACGATCAGGCATCGCGAATGATAGATTTACCTCAGCCTGAGGTTCATTCACCACCACCATCGGCAGACTCCTGATCAAGGAGGTGTCCGCGCTCTAGGGCAGATCCGTACCCACTGGCAGCGCTTTCCCTCACTCGCTGCATGGTCGTCTTGTCGGCTCGTCACTAACAACAGAACGGATGGAGGATGTTCGTGATGCGACGATCCTACCGCTTCCTGGTGCCGCTCTTTGGAGCGCTCCTGCTGCTCTTGTCCGCGTTTCCCGCCAGCGCCCATGATCCAGACGATGGGCATGATCACGAAGATCACTCCGGTCCAGGATCGACGGGGCCGGACGTGCATAGCCAAAATCTCAAGATCCTGGCAACTTCGCCGCGCCCGACGCGGGTAACACAGTCGGATCTGGCCTTCGACGGCAGGATTGCCTACGCTGGAACCTACGACGGCTTTCGTGTCATCGACATCTCCGACCCGGAGAATCCCGTACAGCTTTTGCACTATGTCTGCCCCGGCTCGCAGGGCGATGTCTCGTTCTATCATGGGCTGCTCTTCGTTTCTATCGACGGGCCGCGCAGCAACGATTCCTGTAGCAGCACGGCGGTTTCGGCCAGCACGCCGGGAGCGTGGGAGGGCCTGCGCATTTTCGACGTACGCGATCCCATCAATCCGCAGTATATCGCCGCCATACGCACCGATTGCGGCTCGCACACCAATACGCTGGTCCCCGATCCGGCCAACAGCCGCGTCTTGATCTATGTATCCTCCTACCCGCTGGGCACTGCTGCGATCGGCCCGAACTGCCAGGTGCCACACGGCTTTATCTCGATCGTCGATGTGCCGCTGAGCAGCCCGGCCAGCGCCAGCGTCTCGAAGTATTATCTCGATCCTGCGACCGAGCTGGGCAATTTCCTGTCGGGAGGGCGGCCCTACGATTTTACCGCCTGCCACGATATTAGCGTCTTTACGGAGCTGAATCTCGCCGCCGCCGCGTGTATGAGCGAGGCCCAGATCTGGGACATCTCCGATCCGGCGAATCCGGTCTTCCTCAGGCGCTTCGATGATCCGGTCATCAACACCCGCAATAGCGACCTGTGGCACTCGGCGGCCTTTAGCTGGGATGGCAGGGTCGTGGCGTTCGGCGATGAGTCGGGCGGTGGCAGCGCGGCCCGCTGCGCTACGCCAAACGATCTGCGAGGCCGGATCTGGTTCCTGGATCTGGAAAGCTGGACGCTCCAGGGGACGTTCAAGATCCCCCGCGTGGTGACAACGTCCTGCACCATGCACAACTTCAACTTCATCCCGCTTACAGGTGGCCGTAAAGTGCTGGTTTCTTCCGCCTATAGCGGCGGCACGACGGTTATCGATGTCGATAAGCTGATCGCCGGAGCCACTCCCGCCGAGGCCGAGATCGGCTATTACCAATCGGGCGGCGGTAGCGTCTGGTCGTCCTACTGGTACAACGGCTTTATCTATGGGCAGGGCAACCGTGGCCTCGACGTGATGCTCTTGAGCGACAATGCGCGCGCGGGTGCTCGCAAGTTCTCGTACATGAACCCGCAGACCCAGGAGACGGTGATTCCGTAGTCGGTCGATCCTCTTGTATCGTCGCGGACGGCTGCGAGACTAAGGAGCCGTCCGCGATGCGTATTGCTGGTACATATCCTGCTTGTTCGGAAGCCGGGATTTGCCAGCCCAGCGCCAGCACAACGCGCTGGTCGATCCCACGGCACCAGCGGTCCTTGCACAAGCTAACTACTTCAGGATACGGCTAGCAGGTCAGCGGTACTGCTGACAGGCGTATAATACGCCTGCATGATTCAAAGATATATGAGCTTATACAACCCCAAGCGTGCCATCAGGCTCGGTCGCCAGACGCTTGCACAGTGGCAGGAGCGGAAGACGCTCGACCGGCGCGTGCACGCGATCAATCTACGCAGTAAAGCTCTGGGCATCACCAAGCGCTGCTATATCTACACGCCGCCACACTTCGACAAACGCCGCGAGCGCTTGCCAGTCCTTTATCTGTTTCGGGGCCACGAGCGCGAGTGGATCAATCCGGCCCAGGATCAGTCGCGCCGGGGACAGACGGTGATCGACGTGTACGAGGATTTGCTGCGTGGGGGCACGATCGGGCGGATGATCCTGGTCTTTCCCGGCGTGTGCAGCGACGACGGCAGCGTGCCAGGATTACTGGTCAACTTCAAGCAGCCCTCGGCTCGGCCAGTGGCGGGTATCGGCAGCGGACGGTTCGAGGATTATTTTTTGCGCGAGCTGATGCCCTACGTCGATAGCAACTTCCACACGCGGCCCGCGCGGGCGGTGGATGGATTTTCGCTTGGCGGCTTTATGGCGGTAAAGATCGCCGCGCAGCACCCGGCGCTCTTCGACTCGGTCGGCGCGTACGATGGCCTGTATTTTTGGGACGATCCCGCCGACTCGCATCGCATCGAGCGCGGAGACGGCACGTTTCAAAACCCGATGTTCGATCCGGCCTTCGGCGCTGACGAGCAGCGTGATGTGATCTATGCCGCCGCGCATAATCCGCTGAATCTGGTGCGCAACGGCGATCCGCAGCGTTTGGGACGCCTGCGCTGGCTGATCGAGTACGGGCCTGAGGCGGGCGAGCCCGGCGACTCGAACTTTTATCGCGGTGATCGGCTGTGCAGGCTGCTGGCGGAAAAAAGGATCGCCAATCATGGGCGCGGCGAGCTTAAGAGCGGCACGCACAACTGGCACTGCGCCGACGAGCACATGCGCTATGTCCTGCCGCTGCACTGGCAGACGTTTCAGCAGATTTGACGACGATCGCGCTCATTGCCGGAGGCTTGTGGTACAATGCCTCGACATAACGGCGGTCATCCGCCGCTTTGATACGGCAAGAGCGCCCCGACCTCTCTTTGGTCGCGGGCTATTTTATTATTTGGGAAGGACACATGGATGAAACCCCTGATCGGCATAACCTGCGGCACATTCCGGGATCGTGAATGGTGCCCCCCGATTCACGGCCATCGTCAGACCTACGTCGATTCAGTGGTGACAGCAGGCGGCGCGCCGTTTCTTTTTCCGCTGGTGGACGACGAGGCCACAGTTCGCGCGCTCTACGAGCGGCTTGACGGCATCCTGCTTGCCGGTGGCTGCGATGTCGATCCGCGCTACTACGGCGAGGAGCCGATACCGGAGCTTGGGCCGGTCGATGCGCTGCGCGACCGGGTTGAGATCTGGCTGGCCCGCTGGGCGGCAGACGAGGGCAAGCCGGTGCTTGGCATCTGCCGTGGCATGCAGGTGCTCAACGTAGCGCTTGGCGGCTCGCTCTACCAGGACATTCCCACCCAACTGGAGCCCGCCTTCGTCCACGACGGCTCGTATGCCTGCGAAGACTGGACACATATGGTCCACGATCTGCGGCTGGAGCCTTCCTCCCAGGTCGCGCGCATCTTCGACACCGACGCATTCCCGATCAACTCGCTGCACCACCAATCGCTGAAAGTCGTCGCGCCGCAGCTCCAGCCGGTCGGCTGGTCGCCTGACGGTATCGTCGAGCTGGTTGAGGGCACCAACGGTCATTTCATGGTCGGCGTGCAGTGCCACCCGGAGGCGCTTCAGGCGGAGGCCGATCCGCGCTGGCGCGGGCTGTTCGCACAGTTCGTCGATAGCTGCCGCGCCTGAGCAATACCTCTCAACAAACGCGCGCCATGCCGAGCACCCGCTCAGCATGGCGCGCAGCGTGTTATGCTACAATAATGCCTCGCTGAGCTGGGACATTCCCCCAACGTCCAAACCTTAGCTGCTGGAGGAGTTTCCGATGCATCGTAGCTATCATCGGTGGTTTAGCCCAACCCTGAATCGCGATATGGAGCTGCTGCTTTTGGGCCATCATGGCGCTCCGGTTCTCGTCTTCCCCACCTCTCAGGGCCGTTTCTTTGAGTACGAAGATCGCGGGATGGTCGAGGCGCTGACGGAGCATCTGGAGCAAGGATGGATTCAGCTTGTCTGCGTCGATAGCATCGACAGCGAGAGCTTCTACTGTGAGTGGGCGCATCCCGGCGGGCGGATCTGGCGGCATGTGCAGTACGAGCAATATCTGCTCAACGAGGTCCTCCCGGCAGTGCGCGCCTACAACGATAATCCTTTCTGGATGACGACCGGCTGCTCCTTCGGCGCGTACCACGCGGTCAATTTCGCGCTGCGCCATCCTGAGCTTATCCGCCGCACGATCGGCCTCAGCGGCATCTACGATATTCGCCGCTTCCTCGACGGCTACTCCGACGACAACGTGTATTTCAATAATCCGCTGGACTACACCGCCAACCTCCAGGATCGCCACCAGATCGAGCGGCTGCAACAGCAGGATATTATCTTTGTCACCGGCAGCGACGACGCGAATCGCTGGACCAACGATCAGCTCTCGACCAATTTGTGGCGCGCCGAGATCGGTCATGCCTACCGCATTTGGGAGGGCTGGTCGCACGACTGGCCCTACTGGCAGCAGATGATCCGCACCTACATCGGCGGGCACGACTGATGCTAGAGCGATAGCAGAGGAAAGAGATCTATGCTCATCACACTTGGAAATCGGCCAGGACCGCAGGTGATCGGCCATCGGGGAGCGGCTGGCTACGCGCCCGAAAATACGATGGCCTCGTTCGAGCGCGGGCTGTCGCTGGGCGTGGATGCGATCGAGCTGGATGTCCACCCGACCAGCGACGGCGAGCTGGTGGTGATCCACGATCCGACGCTCGACCGCACCACCGACGGACACGGCCTGGTCAGCGCCCATACGCTGGCGCAGATCCAGCAGTTGGACGCTGGCTCGTGGTTCGATCCGGCCTTCGCGGGCCAGCGCGTGCCGCTCTTTCGCGACGTGATGAGCTGGGCGCGCGGTCGTACTCGCGTGGTGATCGAGATCAAGCAAGGCCCGATCTTCTATCCCAACGTCGAGGAGCTGCTGATCGCCGCGCTGGATCAGACCGGTATGCGCGATCAGGTGATGGTGATCTCGTTCGATCACCACAGCGTGCGCAAGTTCAAGCAGCTTGCGCCCGACGTTCCGACCGGCGTGCTCTACGCGGGGCGCTGCATCAACCCGGTGGCGCTGGCCTGCGACGCACAGGCCGATGCGCTGATGCCGCACTGGGCGATGCTGACCAAAGAGGAGGTCGCGGCAGCGCACGATGCCGGGCTGTTTATCGGGCCGTGGGGCGGCCCGGAGCAGAACTACGAGTTCATCTTCGCTACGGGCGTCGATGCGGTCATCGGCGATTTTCCCGATCGTCCGCTTCAGATACTCGGACGCGCGCAGACGATGTAGCAGGGAGCGCTGTGTACAGCAAGGGGCATGTTTGGAGAACGCCTCCAAACCCCCGGCCTGACGGCAGGCTAGCAACAGAAGGAGGGTTTCATTGTCAAACAAGAGCGACACCAAAACGATCGGCGTGATGGTCGGGCGTGAGTGGTCGTGGCCGCCCGCGTTCATCGAGGAGGTCAATCGCCGCAATGCGGGCGTGCGCGCCGAGTACGTCAAGATCGGCGGCACGCAGATGAGCGAGCCGTGTCCGTACGCGGTGATCATCGATCGCATCTCGCACGAGATTCCGTACTACCGGACCTACCTGAAGAACGCGGTGCTACAGGGTACGGTCGTCGTCAACAACCCGTTCTGGTGGTCGGCGGACGATAAGTTCATCGGCGCGTGTCTGGCCGATAAGCTGGGCATTGCCCATCCGAAGACCGTGGCGCTGCCGTCGCACTCCTACGTCGAGGGCGTGGTCGAAGAGTCGCTGCGCAATCTGGACTATCCGGTGCCCTGGGAGCGGCACGTCGAGTCGCTGGGCGGCTTTCCGGTGATCCTCAAACCGGCCTGGGGCGGCGGCTTCAAGAAGGTTTATAAGCTCAACAGCTACGAGGAGCTATTTCGCGCCTACAACGAGACGGGCACCGAGTGCATGATGTTGCAGCAGTATATCGAGTGGGAGAAGTACGCGCGCTGCATCTGCATCGGGCAGGAGGATATTCTGACGATCAAGTTCGATGCGAACGCGCCGTGGCCGCATCGCTACTTCGTCGATCATGAGTTCCTCACGCCCGACGAAGGCCGCCAGGTCCACGAGGGCGCGCTCAAGCTCAACCGCGCGCTCGGCTACGATATGAACACTGTCGAGTTCGCGATCAAGGACGGCGTGGCCTACGCGATCGATTTCACGAATCCCGCGCCGGACTTCGACGTAGTCTCGCTGACCGAGCACTATTTCCCGTGGGTCGTCAACAAGATGGCCGATCTGTGCATCGATCTGGCGCTCGGCAGGCGCAAGCGCGAGCAGGCTATGCCGCGCTGGGATCGGCTGATGGAGGCGGGCATGAAGCCGGCTGAGGCAGCCGCCGCCGCTCCCTCCACAGCGACCGCACGCAGCAGGCGCAAGAGCGAGACGACCGCAGCCGAAAAACCGGCGGCGTCGCGTGCACGCGGCAAGAGCGAGACGAGCGCCGAGGCTGACGCGCCCAGGAATCGCGCCACGCGCAGGCCAGCCACCGAGCAGGCGGCGGCGGTCGGCGCGATCAACACCGACAGCGATCAGGTGACATCGTAGCCCAGGCGACGGCTTGTTGAAGCCGCGAGCCACGGCTCAAGCATGATCAACGCAGAGGCGATTCGATCGACAGGATGCGCGTCGCCTCTGCGATAGCGGAAGGACAGCAGGGTGCTATCTGAGGCGATCAGCTACTACCATAGCCTGCTCGACGACGAGACGGCTCGTGACAACCAACGGCTGCTTGACGACGCGCAGCGCCAGGCAGGTCTGTACTTCGGCGAGCGACCGATCTCGACGGTCTTACGCCCGCGTCTTCTCACCCCGCAGCAGTACGAGCATCTCCGCCAGGTCAGCGAAATTGTCGCCTTTGCCTCGCGCAGTGCGTGCGCCTACGTGCTGGACGATTCCCGCGTGCGCGACCTGATGGCCTTCACGCCCGGCGAGGAGGCGCTGCTTGAGATCGATCCGGGCTATACCGAGCCGAGCGCCTCCTCGCGCCTCGACTCGTTCTTCGACAACGACACGGGCTCGCTCCAGTTCGTCGAGTATAACGCGGAAAGTCCCGCCGCGATTGCGTATGAAGATGTGCTCTCGGATGTGTTCATGGCGCTGCCGGTGGTGCAGGCGTTCGGACAGCGCTACCGCATCCGTCCGATCCCGGCGCGGCACCGGATGTTCCAGGCGCTAATGGAGGCGTTCCGCGAGTGGGGCCGCGCCGACGAGCCGCGCGCCGCGATTCTGGACTGGCAGGGCTTGCCGACGCACTCCGAGTTCGTGCTGTTCCGCGACTACTTCGCCGAGCAGAATCTCGACACGATCATCTGCTCGCCGGAGGAGCTGGAGTACCGCGACGGGACGCTGTACGCGCAGGGCAGGCCGATCAATCTGGTCTATCGGCGGCTGCTGACCAGCGAGTTTCTAGGCCGCTACGGCGACGCGGCGCTTGAGCATCCGCTGGTGCGCGCCTGCAAAGACTACAAGGTCTGTCTGGTCAACAGCTTCCGCACCAAGCCGCTCTACAAAAAGATGCTCTTTGGCCTGCTCAGCGATCCTGAGATCATGGACGCCGCCGGGATCGACCGCGATACGCAGACGACGTTAGCCCGGCATATTCCCTGGACGCGCCGGGTGCAGCGCGGGAGCACCACCTACCAGGGCCAGGAGATCGATCTGCTGGCGTTCGTCGTCGAAAACCAGGATCGGCTGCTGCTCAAGCCCAACGATGAGTACGGCGGCAAAGGCATTACGATCGGCTGGGAGGTGGGGCCGGACGAGTGGCGGCGGGCGCTCGACGCGGCGCTTGACGATCCGTTTGTGGTGCAGGAGCGCGTTCATATCGCCTACGAGGACTATCCCTCGGTGCAGGATGGGCGGCTGCACATCGGGCGGCGGCTGGTCGATACCGATCCCTATCTGTTCGGCACGCACGTCGAGGGCTGCCTGACACGGCTTTCGACGGTGACGCTGCTCAACGTTACAGCGGGCGGCGGCTCGACGGTTCCGACGCTGCTGATCGAGCCCAGAGATGTCGCTGCCGTCGCGCCCATCGACCGGAGCAAGGGAGAATGACGATGAGCTACTTTGATCCTCATAGCCCTAACTTTCCGTTCACACTCGGCATCGAGGAGGAATACCAGATCATCGATCCCGAAACCCGCGAGCTGCGCTCCTACATCACCCAGATTTTGGAGCAGGGTCGGCTCGTGCTGCAAGAGCAGCTCAAGCCTGAGATGATGCAATCGGTGGTCGAGGTCGGCACGCATGTCTGCCGCACCGCCGACGAGGCGCGGGCCGAGATCGTGCGGCTGCGCGGCGCGATTGCGTCGCTGGCGGCGAACCAGGGGCTGACGATCGCGGCGGCTGGGACGCATCCGTTTTCGTCGTGGGAGGCCCAGGAGATCTACCCCCACGAGCGCTACTACGGGGTGGTCAACGAGATGCAGGATGCCGCCCGCCAACTGCTGATCTTCGGCATGCATGTCCACGTCGGCATGCCCGATCTGGAGCTAGGCATTCAGATCCAGAACGTCGCGCGCTACTTCCTGCCGCATCTGCTGCTGCTCTCCAACAGCTCGCCCTTCTGGATGGGCCGTCAGACCGGCTTCAAATCCTACCGTTCGCTCATCTTCTCGAACTTTCCGCGCACGGGCATTCCCAGCGAGTACGCCTCGATTAATGAGTTCAACAGCTACATCGATCTGCTGGTCAAAACCGGCAGCATCGACAACGGCAAGAAGGTCTGGTGGGATATTCGTCCTCATCCGATCTTCGGCACGATCGAGGTCCGCATCTGCGATCTGTGTACGCGCGTGGACGAGACGATCGCCATCGCCGCGCTGATCCAGGCGATCTTCGTCAAGATCTACAAGCTCTTCACCTGTAACATGACCTTCCGGGTCTATCGCCGCGCGCTGATCAACGAGAACAAGTGGCGGGCGATGCGCTACGGTCTTGACGGCGATCTGATCGATTTCGGCAAGCAGCAATCGATCGCCGCGCGCGACCTGCTGACTGAGCTGGTCGAGTTCGTGGACGATGTCGTCGACGACCTGGGATCGCGTCAGGCGGTCGAGTATGTGTACCGCATTCTGGAGAACGGCACCAGCGCCGATCGGCAGCTAGCCACCTACGAGCGCACCGGCGACTTGAAGGCGGTCGTCGATCAGATTGTGCGCGAGACGCTGGAGGGCGTGCCCATCAACGGGCAGGCCAAAACCGCGTAGCGAGCCGCTAGGCCGCGGGTTTGGAGCCGATCGATGGTATCTACAAAATGATTGCCGCAGGGACGTGATAGATCGCGCCCTGAGCATCATCACGGCGTTTGAGTCATGATTCCGATGTGTTCGTAGGGGCGTAGCAATACGCCCCTACAATATTATGTAAATCAAACTTGCGCCCTGGCTGGCTTGAGATACCGCGTGAACCAGTCCACGATATGGCCCATACGGTTCACGCGGCGCTGAGGCTGGCCCGCTCGCGGCAGCTCATGGCCCTCGTCGGGGAAGCGCACGAGCTTGACGGGCACGCCCAGCACCACCAGCGCGCTGTAGAGCTGCTCCGCCTGCTCGATCGGGCAGCGATGATCCTGCTCCTGATGCAAAATCAGCGTTGGCGTCTTGACGTTCTGCACGTAGCGGATCGGCGACTTCGACATCAGCAGCTCTTCGTCGCGCCACGGCAGATCGCCGTACTCGTCGAGGCTAAACTCCGGCCCGACATCGCTCGTTCCGGCGAATGAGTAGAGGTTGGAGATCGAGCGCTGCGAGCATGCGGCGGCAAACCGATCGGTGTGCGTGATGATCCAGTTGGTCATAAAGCCGCCGTACGAGCCGCCCATGATGCCCATGCGCTGCTCATCGACCCACTCCCAGCTTGCAGCGAGATCGGCGGCGTGCATCACATCCTCGTAATCTTTCTCGCCGAAATGATGTCGCACCGCATCGGCAAACTCCTCGCCGTACGAGGACGAGCCGCGCGGATTGGTGAAAAAGATGCCGAAACCGGCAGCCGCCAGCACCTGAAACTCGTGGAAGAAGCCGTTGCCGTACGCGGTATGCGGCCCGCCATGCACATACACGATCAGTGGATGGCGCTGCTCTGACGCCTGCTCCATGTCGAGCGGACGAATCACCCAGCCCTCAAGATCCCAGCCATCGGCACCCTTGAACTGCACATGCTCCGGCGGCTGGATGCGATAGGTGCTGAAGAAATGATCGCCTGCGTGCGAGCGCCGTTGCAGCCGGTGCCCCTCGCGCATGGTGTAGACCTCGCCCGAACGCGCGTTAGTCTCGCCGATAAACGCGATCGTATCGCCGCGCTGCGTGAAGGCAACCACCGATAAGCCCGACGTGCTGATCGACTCGATCTCGCCGCCGGAGGCCGCAACGCGATACAGACCGGCGCGGCCATGCACCAGCGCCTCGAAGGTGACGCGCTCCTGCCGATCCCAGTAGGGCCGCGTCGTGCGATACGACGGCGAGCCGATGTGCGAGTCGCCGCTTGCCAGCTCGCCGACCTCGCCGGTCAGCGCCTCGCTGATACAGCACGTGCTGCAATCCTCCAGATTCGCCACCAGGACCTTCATCGTCGTCGCGTTGCCTCGGCGGCGATCGTGGCCCAGGTAGGCGATGCGCGTTCCGTCAGGGCTCCACACTGGCTCGCTAACCGGCCCGACCGACCGGGTAATCTGCCGCAGGTCGCTGCCGTCGACATCGACGACGTAGAGATTATCGACCCACTTGTACTCCGGAACATCGGTGCCCTGCGACGTAAACGCGATGCGCCGTCCATCCGGGCTCCACATCGGTCGTCCGGCGTCGCGCTCAAGCGTGGTAATCTGCGTACACTCCGAGCCGTCGCGGTGGATGCGGTAAATCTGGCTGCGGCGCTCCTCAAGCAGGCCCACGCCGTCGAACTTGAACGGCATGCGACCTTCGTACACCTTCTCGTCGTGGATCTCCTGCTGCTTCTTCTCGTCCTCGGTTTTATGGCCCGTTGAGGTAAAGCAGAACATCGTGCCCGACGGATGCCAGTCGTAATCCTCGACGCCCTCCGACAGATTCTCGGTCTTGGTGATCTGCTCGGCCTCGCCGCCCGCCAGGTAGAGCGCAAAGATCTGCGGCGCGTCGCCGTCGCGCGTCGATAGAAAGGCAAGCTGCTGACCGTCCGGCGACCAGCGCGGCGCGTAGTCTTTGCCGGTATGCGCGTACGTCAGACGGCGCGGGCGCGCATCCGGCGCAGCGCTCAAAAAGATTGCCGAGCGGTATGCCTTGCGCTGCTTGCCGTCTTTGTCAATCTCTTCGATCCAGTGCTCGACATACGCAACCTGCTGACCATCGGGCGCAATCTGCGGGTCCGAAACCCAACGCATATCGAATAATGACTCAGGGGTACACGCTTTTCGTTCAGACACGATGTATTCTCCTTACAGCGGTGAGCAGATTGATTGATCTCGTATGGCACATAGCCTACGCCCAGGGCATGGCACCGCCGTGCCCTTACGAATCATCGTTTGTTGCTAGAGTCTCCGGCAGGTCATCGCGCACCAGCACCATGCCCAGGCCGGTAACACCCCAGAAGAGCGCGGCCATATGCGAAAACTCGATGTTGAAATAGTAGTGGTCGAGCAGGCCCACCGCCAGCGCCGCGACGATCCCGGCCTGCACGCCCAGCAGCAGCGCGCTGCGCTCCTCGTCGATCCGGCGGATCGCCCGCAGCGTGATCGCGAAGAACGTCGCGCAGATGCCGATGAACACGCCCAGCCCAACCAGGCCGATCCGCTCGGCCATCGCCAGATAGATCGACGATACGCCCGTGATCAGGCCAAGCTCTGGCCCCGCGCCAAAGCCCACGCCGAAGACCGGATAGCGGCGGATGATCTCCAGCGCGTTCCGAAACTCGGCCAGCCGCATCTGGTTTGCCTGGTCGCGGAACTGCACGCCCTCGACGATCCGCTCCACGAACGCATCGCCCAGGCCCAGCCCAAAGATCGCGATTGCGCCAGCAGCCGCAGCGCCGCCGATCAGCCACCACAGGCGGCGCTCGCGCACGATCGCCAGAAAGAGCGTCGCCACCACCAGGCCGCCCAGCGCCGCCCGCGAGTAGGTCAGAAACGTGCAGAGCGCCATCGCCGCGGCCATGCCCGCCAGCAGCCAGCGCGGCAGCACCGGACGCCGCGCCCAGAGCTGCGCGGTGGTCAGCGCGCAGATCAGCGCCAGTGTGCCGCCGAAGCTGTTGGGATCGATTGCGGTGCCGATCGCGCGCTCAAGACCGCCGGGGTCGTCCTCGACGTAGCGCAGCACGCGCCCCGACGTGGGATAGCCCAGCCGTCCCAGCGCCACCAGCAGCCGCAGCGCCGTCTGGTCATTCAGCGCGTACAGCGCCAGCCCGATCAGTGCCGCTGCCGCGCCGCCGCCGATCACTACCCGAAATGCAAAGCGCATCTGGGCGCGCGTCCGCACGACGTTGATCACGCCGAAAAAGAGCAGCACGCCCAGCACAAACTTAAGGTAGTTGTGCAGCGTCAGGTTATCGGGCAGGCCGCCAGCGCCAAGCACCAGCGAAAAGATCGTCAGGCCCAGCCAGGCCAGCAGCGGCCCGCCAAGCGCCGACATCCGCACGTCGAGTTCGGGCAGCGCCAGCACGCGCAGCGCCGTGATGCCCAGCAGCGCGATCAGCGCCAGCTCCAGAAACGTCGGCGTCACCGCGATTTTGAACGGCAGCGCGCCAAACGGCAGCAGCGCGATCACCGCGAAGACCGCTGCCAGGCCCATGTCGGTCGAGCGCAGCAGCGCAATGCCGCCCAGCACGGCGATCAGCCCGGCAAAGCCCAGCCAGAACGGCCCGAAGCTCACCGCAGCACCGGCGATTGTGCCAACCAGCAGGCATAACAGCACCAGGCCGAGCGCGCGGAGGGCAGGTTGTTCTTGGAGCGTGGCGGCGATCGACTTGGATGAAAATTGAGGTAACTGCATCAGAATAGTATCATACCATGCGATGCGACCCGTACGGGTGTACAACCATGAATCCGTGGGCTAGACCCAGCCCTTATAGCGAAAGTAGCTGAGCATGCCCAGCGCCGCCGCCAGCATCCAGCCGGAGACGATCACAAAGGCAAACGGATGCTCCGCAAAGGGCAGACCGATGTTCATGCCGTAGATGCTTGCGACCAGCGTCATCGGCAGCAGCACCACTGAGATCACCGTGAGAATCTTCATCACCTCGTTGATGCGATGCGATGTCAGGGTGTCGAGCGTGTCGTTCAAGCCCTCGATGATCTCTTTGTCGTCCTCAAGCATATCCCACTGCCTGCCGAGATGATCGAGAATGCTACCAAAGTACGTATCTTCGTCCAGATTCAAAAAGGCGCGCTCGCGGCTTTCGAGCTGACGCAGCACCGGCAGATTCGGCTTGATGATCCGGCGCAGCGTGATAATGTCGCGGCGCGCAAAGGATAGCTCTTGCACCAATTTGCGCACATCGCCGTCGATGATGTCGTTCTCGACCTGCTCGATCTGCTCGTCGATCTTCCGCAGGATCGGAAAAACGTAATCGACCAGCCGGTCGATGATGCGGTAGAGCAGAAAGCCCGATCCCCGGCCCATCAGCCGCTCGCGCACGCCCTCGTCGTTCTGCGCCGCCGCAAACGTCTGTAACAGGGGCTTGAGATGGCCCTCGTGGACTGTCACCACATAGCCGCTGCCGACGAAAATATCGACCTCGGCGGGATTGGTATGGCGAGTCTGCTTGTTGAAGATCGGAAAATGCAGCACCAGAAAGATGTAGCCTTCCTCGGTGTAGTCGTCGAGCTTCGGGCGCTGCACTTTGCTCAAGCAATCGTCGAGCGTGAGCGGATGGAATGGAAATCTACGGCGCAGATCGCCCATCTCCGTCGGCGTTGGCTGCCGGATGTCGATCCAGACCAGATCGCCATGCGTGATCGTCTGGATGCGCGGCGACCGCTCGACGGGCTGCGGCGGCGGTAGCGGTTTCGCTGGACGAAGTTGTTTAACGGCCATAACTCTATCTTTCCGCTCGTATCACGCGCGCCGCTCAGCCAACCGCCGCTGACTCAGCGCGTCATGGGTAGCCGGTACACGTCCCATACGAATTGCTGCTCTTCGCGGATCGGCGCGTCCAGGCTGCCGAACCGTTCGAGCGCCCAGCGCCGTCCTTCTGCCACGGTCTGGGCCAGCACGGCATCCGAGAGCGCCCATGTGTGCGACCAGCAGCGCGCCTCGATGGCGTCGATGATCTCGCGTGGCGTGCGCGTCACCTGCCAGAAGGGCGTCGCCACCTCGCGCGGTGGGCCGAAGCGCTGCTCCAATGCCTGCGCAATCTGCGGATGATCCAGCCGCTCGGTCGGCGATGCATTGTCGGCGGTACTGAGTGATTTGGCAATGGAGGATATCCGCTTCTTCAGCTCGTCCGCCGCCGACTCCCCGGCTGAGCGGTTGTGCCCGTGGAGCAGCATGCCGCCGGGCCGCAGCACCCGCCTGACCTCATCCATGCCTTGCGACCACGCGCTGACGAGATGAAACACATGCACCGCGACGATCGCATCAAACGTGCCAGCGTCGAGCGGCAGAGCGGCAATATCGCCCTGGATCAGCGCGATTGGCACGTCTCCGAGTTTGGCGCGCAGCGCCTCCATCATGGTACGCGAAAGATCGATGCCTGTGTAACGATACTGATTACTATGGATTAACGGAAGCGCAATCCGGCCCGTGCCGACGCCGATCTCAAGCACCCGGCTGCCCGGCTGGAGCGCGGTCTGCTCGCGTAGCGCCTGGGCTAGCCAGCTCTCCGCCTGCTGCGGCAGCGCCCGCGTTCGATCGTAAAACGAAGCCGCACGATCAAAAACAACGCTCATACACGCTTCTCGTCTCTCGTGTGATGCAGGTATGCGCATGGACACATGTGAGCCAGTATAGCATACATCCTGCGCCGTCACGCCCTGTGTGTGGATGCTATAATCGAACAAAGGCAAGGAGACGAGCTATGCGGCGGTTTGCGCAGGCGTTGAGTATGATCGTGGCGCTGCTCCTGGGCACTACCAGCGCGGGCGTGTGGTGGGTCGCGCGGGGCATGCCCGAAGCCTGGACGATCGTGGTTCAGCAGCGCGACGGCAACCTGCTGCTCGTCGACGAGCAGGGCAGGACGCGACCGCTGACCAGCGATGCCAACGGCTCAACGCTGATCTACCGCTTTCCAACGCCCGCGCCCGATGGTCGCAGTGTCGCCGCCGTGACGCTCCGCCATACCTCGGCCAGCATTGTGTCGACGCTGACGATCCATCGCCTCGACGGCGAGCCGCTCACGCTCTACGACCAGCCCAACAGTCACCCGTTCTATCTGTCGTGGTCGCCCGATAGCCGGAGGCTGGCCTTTCTGGCGAACGATCCCACGGGCATGACGCTCCACGGCGTGCCGCTCGCCGCACCCGATCAGGCGATGTCGATCGCGCCGGGCGAGCCCTCGTATTTCTCGTGGTCGCCCAACAGCCAGCAGTTGCTCCTGCATATCGGCGGCGGCGCTCCATCCGGCTCGTTGCAGCTCTACGATTGGGGCGCGACAGAGCCGCGCGCGCTTCCGGCAGCGCCCGCCCTCTTTCAAGCGCCGGGCTGGCTACCAGAAGGCCAGCAAGCCCTCGTGGTGATCCGCGAATCGTCCGGCCCGGCGCTCGTCACGATCGACGGACAGGGCAGCGTGCAGCGGCGGCTGGCTAGCGTCGACGAGAATACGCTTTTTGTCACCGCGCCCGACGCGCGGCACATCGCCTATCTCACCTTTGCCGACGATGCGCTCGGAGAGCTGCATATCCTGCGCGCCGCCGACGGCGACGACCAAACGATCAAGAGCGGCGTGCTGACCTGCTTCTGGTCCCCGGCAGGCGATGCGCTGGCCTTTCTGACACTGGCCGCTCGTGGCGAAACCGAGACGATCTCGCTGGCGCAGGAGCGATTGCGGATGCGCTGGAACGTGCTCACGCTGCGCGACGGCGATATACGCTCCTTTGATCTCTTCACGCCCTCGGAGGAGTTTCTGGACCTGCTGCCGTTCTTCGATCAGTATGCCCAATCGATCCGGGTGTGGGATCGTACCGGCAGCCGCTTGTTATACGCCTCCACCAGCGGCGTTTATTCGCTCGACGTTGCTTCGGGGCAGACGCAGTTGGTGAGCCAGGGTGTCCTGGGCTTGTGGCTAGACTCAGCAAAGGAGCGTCCATAACGCTATGACGACATCGTACGACTTTCGTATCGTTCCCAACGCAGGCTGGGACCAGCGGATTCTTGTGTTTCAATATGAGCGGCTGGTGACAAGCTTTGCCGTCGTCAGCCAGCGCTACGTCGTGCTGCTCGACACGCTGCTCAATCCCGCGCTGGCAGGCATGATGCTCGCTGCCGTCAGCGACGCGCTCGATGGCCGACGCCAGCTCCTGGTGATCAATACGCACGCCGATTGGGATCATGCCTGGGGTAACGCCGCCTTCGTCGGAGCGGAGGCGCGCTATCCCGCGCCGGTGATCGGCCACCGTCTCTGCCGCGAGCGCCTCCTGTCCGCCGAGGCGCAGACGGCCCTGGCCCAGAAACAGGCGGAGGAGCCGCAGACGTTCGCGGATGTGCGGCTTGTGCCGCCAACGCTGGTCTTCAGCGGCGGTCTGACGATCGACGGCGGTGATCTGACCTTTGAGCTGCTGCCGACGCCCGGCCACACGCCCGATCATGTGTCGATCTGGATTCCTGAGATTCGCACGGTCTTTGCGGGTGATGCCGCCGAGATGCCCTTTCCGTTCGTCGGCAGCCCCGCCGATCTGCCCTATCTGCGCGCGTCGCTCAAGCAGCTTCAGGCGCTCGAACCGGTGACGGTGCTCTACTGCCACGCGCCCGGCATGCACAGCCCCGACGTGCTGAGCGCCAACAGCGCTTATTTCGACGAGGTCGAGCAGCGGGTGGTCACGGCGCTGACGGCGGATCGGGTTCCGCCCCATCTCGACGATACGAGCGATGTCGAGATGCTGATCGATTATCCGTTTGACGACGTGCCTAACACGGCAGCGCTGGACGAGAAAGAGCGCGCGTTCTATCGCTCAGGGCATCAGCAGGCAATTCGGGCAATGGTGGTGTATCTGCAAGGGCTGCCGCCGCTGTGATCCGTGCCCGCTCTGGCGGGCAATGGACGAGGGTGAAATGCGATCGTCTCGCACTCCACCCCCGTTCGAGTTCCAAGTTTCGAGTTCAAGAACCGAGTTCCAGGTCCTCACCATGCCCAGAGGGCACCCGCCCCCTCTCCCGCTGCGCAGGCGAGGGGGAAGCGGGTTCTTGGTTCTTGGTTCTCGGCTCTCCCTTTGTTCCTTTGTTCTCCGTCAGGCCGCCTGGAGCATCTGCGGCATGCCCTGCCAGCCGAACTGCCGAAGAAACTCGGCGGTCGACTCCGCGCTGGACATGACCTGCCAGGCGATAACCGGCTGCTCGAAGAAGCCCGCAAAGGCGTCGGCGACCGCCTGGTTGTGCGCTGCTGCGACCATCAGCTCGATCATGTGGTCCTGCGGCGGCTGCAACATCGCGTTGCTCCATTTGGCGACCTGGCCGGCGTAGGCGATGACGCGCTGCTCCATCCATTGGAAGAAGCCCTCGTCGAAGGTCGGGTTGTTGCGGATCGCCTCGCCGAGCATAAAGGCAACGCGGGATGCGGTGTTCGCGCCCTGGCCGGTGATCGGATCGTTGGTGACATGGGCGTCGCCCAGCGCCATGATGTACCTGCCGTTGCCAAGCTGGGCATAGCCGCGCCGCACCGCAGGCGTGACACCGCCCTGCAGCAGGTCCAGCGGTCGCGTCAGCTCGAAGCGCTCAGGGTCGATCCGCTCATAGATCAGCGGTGCGTGCTCGCGGATGAGGTCGAGCCACGTGCGGTTGAAGCGCTGCGGATCGTCCTCATATCGCATCCGCACGGCTTCCTCGAACGCGCTGCCGGGCGCGGCCTCAATGCCCAGGCCGGTCACGTTCGGCTCGAATGAGTAGATCGGAAACTCGAAGATCTCGCCGTGGCCCGGCGCAAAGATGACAGAGGCGCTGGACGGGTTGGCCCTGATGCCCCGGAAGATGCCCGTCGCGATCCAGCGCTGCGGTCGGTCGAAGGGTGAAAGCTCATCGATGCGGGGAAACACGCCCAGCAGACCGCCGCGACCAGCCGCCACCACCAGCAGATCGTGCTGCTCGGATAGCCGCTCCAGATCGCTCGCATCCACCGCACCGACGACGACATGCCCGCCGCGCGCGACAAAGTCTTCCTGAAGCCGTCCCAGGTAGATGCGCATGTCCACGGCGATCAATGGGCTGGATGCATGACCCGTAAAGCTGAGCGGCTGCTCGCCGCTGATGTAGACGTTGAGGCGACCAAACTCGTTGTTGCCGCCATCCCAGTGGTTGACGCCAAGCTGCCGCTCGCGCTCGCGGGTATGTCCGACGCGAGCGACCAGCGCCGGAAGCCGGCTGCCGAACTGCTGCTCAGGTGATCGCTCGGCGTAGAGCGTGGTTTCAATGTTATGCTGCCGAAGATATAAACCAAGTTGCAGGCCCGCGACTCCCGCGCCAACAATACCGATGTTCGTCATTGCTCCGCTCCTGATGTTTTTTCATGATTACCTGATTCAATGATCACAGGAGCCTGATTATTTGCTGACTCGGCGGGGCTTTGTACCGATCTCTGCCCTACGCCAAAAGATGTAGCGGCAGGTCAGCGGCGAGAGTTTGGGATAAAATACGAGCAGTGTATGCAATCCAGGATGAAAGGATCTAGCCTATGACCTCATGGCCGAACATCACCGACCGTCTATCGATCGATCCCTCCGCCTATATCTCGCCCCATGCCTATGTGCGCGGCACGGTCTGCATCGGCGCGGATAGCAGCGTCTGGCCGATGGCGGTCATTCGCGGCGACGAAGGCGAGATCCGTATCGGATCACGCACGAATATTCAAGACGGCTGCGTGCTGCACGCCGATCCCGATGCGTATCTGACAATCGGCAGCAACGTCACGCTCGGTCACGGCGCGATCGTTCATGGCTGTACGATCGAGGACGATGTGCTGATCGGCATGGGCGCGGTGGTGCTCAATCATGCGCAGATCGGCTCCGGCTCGATCGTCGCGGCGCGGGCGCTGGTGCCGGAGGGCATGATCGTGCCGCCCGGCTCGCTGGTGATGGGCGTGCCCGGCCAGGTTCGCCTGCTCCGGCCTGAGCAGCGCGCGCGCATCGCCAGGCCGGCCAACAACTATGTCGCGCTCAAGGCGCTCCACAAGGCGCGCGAGGACGAGCAGTAGTGCCGCTCGTTCGCTTCCAGGGTAGCTTCACATCTCGTGGCGCTGGTATGAGGATGCTCTTGTCGTCGATGATGTTCAAAGACCTGGATCGTTTGGAGCCAACGTGTCATGCGCTGGAAATTCTACATTCCGCACACCTGGGATACGCCGCGTACGATCTGGGAAGATGTGTATCTGCTTCCAGATGATCCCGAATGCTCGAAACCTCCCATCTGGCTCACCCTGGATGCGATTGGAGGACAAACCTATGCGGGGCATGGTATGCGAAAGGCCGAATATAAAAGGCTGACTCGAACAAGGTTTGCCGAACGAGGTTATTGGATCGAAGGATGTTACATGTGCGTCCACGCTAATACGTTCAGTAAAGACGAGCTATTGGCATGGGTTCACGTTTGGCTGCATGAGCGAGGCTTCACAGTCTCGGAGTTGGTAGAGGTCGCTTTGGAAGATCTCGAACCCACTGGCGATCATCATCTGCTCCGCACGAGCATGCGCTGCTCATCATCCGATGTTTGACGCTCCCTGGCGATCGTGCTAGGCTGCGCATTCACAATAGCTATGAACATGAAACAACGCACCCGCATTATTCTTGTCCGGCACGGCGAAACCGCCGCCAACCGCGAGATGCGCTACATCGGCAGCCGCGACGACGAGCTGACCGAGCGGGGGCAGCAGCAGGCGCAGCATCTCGCCCATGCGCTCGCGACGCTGCCGATCCACGCGCTCTACGTCAGCCCCCGCCGCCGCACCCGGGCGACGGCACAGCCGCTTGCTGCGACATTAGGCCTGCCGATCGTGGTCGCCGATGAGCTGCGCGAAAATGCCTTTGGCTCCTGGGAGGGCATGAGTCGAGCCGAGGTGCTGGCGCATAGCACGGAGTACGCGGCGCAGCATCAAGCCTGGGAGTCCGATCCGTCGCTCGCGCCGCCGGGAGGCGAGAGCATCGCGGCCATGGCTGCGCGCGTCGAGGTCTTCGCCACCGGCCTGTGTGCGCGCCATCCAGACCAGACCATTGTGCTGGTTTCGCATGTCGGGCCGATCAAGGCGCTGATCGCCGTGACCCTGGGCGTGCCGCCCGGCGTGGCTCAGCGCATGTTTCTCGATCCGGCGACGATCAGCGTGATCGACTGGAGCGGAGCGCAGCGCGTCCTTCGTCTGTTCAACAGCCACGCGCATCTGGGCTGGCACGCTGCGCGCTGGATGGAGCCGTGACCGCAGCGCTATCAGGGTCGTATCAGGTTATCAACAACACGTTACCGCTTCGTGGTACGACCGTCACGCTTAAGTGATGGTCGTTTTGCTATGCTTAATAGGCTCAAGGAGTGTACAGATGCGTTACCCAAGATATGGACTGATCCTCTGCCTGATCGTTTTGACCAGTTGCGGCAGCCCAACCCCGCCCGCAGGCCCGGCGGTGCAGCCGCCAGCCCCGACGATGGAGCAGCCGAGCGGCTCGCCTGCTGCCCAGCCATCGCCCAGCGCGGCACCGACGCCAACGCTTGTCGCCGTCCAGCCCACCGCTACAGAGCAGCCAGCGCCGACCAGTGCTCCCGCAGCGGAGCCGACGACAGCGGCTCCCGCGCAGCGCACGATTACGATCACCGAGCCGAAGCCCGGCGCGAGCGTCAGCAACTCGATCACGATCAAGGGCCAGACGAACTACTGGCCGTTTGAGGCAAACCTGACCGCGCAGCTCAAGGATGCATCGGGCAACGTGCTTGCGACAATCCCGGTGACGGTCCACGCGCCCGACATCGGTCAGGGCGGCCCGTTCGAGGAGCAGATGACCTTCAGGCTGCCCGCTCAGGCGCAGACAGCCACGCTTGAGATCTTCGAGGCCAGCGCCAAGGACGGCTCGATGCTCGCCAGCCAGTCGGTGCAGGTCCAGTTGCAAGCCGGAGAAACCAGGGGTGGCCTTCAGCTCGATGCCCCCGTGGAGGGACAGGCGGTGACGCTGCCGATGCATGTCGCGTTTCGTGGCGTGCAGCCCAATCAGTCGATCCTTGGACGGCTGCGGTTCGGCAACGGGGAGACGCTGGAGCAGACGATCCCGGTCGTCGTGGGCACCGATAACGTCGGCTACGGCGTTGCCAATATCGACTGGAACACGGAGAGCATGCCGCCGGCTGTGCCGCCCGGCGCGACGACATTCGAGATCGTCGGCGGCGATGGCGCGGTTCTTCAGAGCGTCGGCGTCAGGCTGCTGGCAGAGGCCGAGACACAGCGCGTCGATGTTGTCTGGACGACGCCGGAGGCCGATGATTTTATCGTCTTCAAGCACGACGTGCCACGCACTCCGCAGATCGCCTCGGCAGCGCTGAACGAGCTGCTCAAAGGCCCTCCCGACGGCAACGCGGCGGGCGCTGTCACCGCGCTGCCGACGGTCCAGGAGATCGTCACGTTTCCGGGCCGCCAGCCCGACTGGGGCTACGAGGTCCGGCTGATCAAGCTGACGATCACCAACGGCGTCGCGACCGCCAACTTCTCGAAGGAGCTGCGCGCGTACGGCGGCGGCGCGGCGCGCGTCCAGGCGATCCGCCAGCAGATCGAGCGCACGCTCAGGCAGTTCAAATCGGTGCAGAGCGTGGTGATCCAGATCGAGGGCCAGAGCGAAGGCGTGTTGGAGCCGTAAGCATCTGGCTGCGCAACTGGCAACAGGGCACGTTGTCTCGTGCCCTGTTTTTGATCGTCCGCTACCTGCGCCCCTCGATGTCGGCGCGGAAGCCCTGCGCCGCCTCCCAGGCTTTCGCATCGCTGCCAGATAGTAGTGTGGTCAGCACGCGCCGCTGGTTGGCGTTGAGCGCCTCAGGCCCGACCGGACTCGCCGCCATCTCGATCGAGTCGAACGGCGCTGCCAGAAATTCGTCGTAGAGATCGCGGCCCGGCGAGCGATGCGAGTATTGCAGCCGGAACACTTGCAGATCGCCGAAGCGCTCGCCGACCTCATGCACGAATTGCACGGCGATGACGGCTGCGCCCTGCGGTGCCCTGACCTCCTGCTGGTACGGCCCGACCTTTTTTCCGCCAGGCGGGAACACATGGTGCTCCAGCGCCTCGACCATAACGCCTGCCTCGTTGAGCAGGAGCGTCGGTGTGAGTGTTCGTTTACGCCAGCGCATAGGCTAACCCCTTGTCGCGGCATCGCACCATCCATGCCGCAGAGTGCATTATTGTTTGATCATCGTCAAGATGCGGTGGACACGTAGCGCGATCTGCAACGCCAGCACATCCTCCGCTCGCTTCAAGCTCAAGCCGCTGATCTCGCCGATCCGCCGCAGACGGTAGATCAGCGTGTTGCGATGAATATGCAGCAGATCAGCGGCTTGATGTAGATTGCCCAGCGCGGCAAAGTAGCCCTCTAGCGTCTGTACGAGCTCGCCGCTGTTGCTGCGATCGTGCGCGATCAACGCGCCGAGCGTCTCGTGATAAAAGCTGTGCAGCTCCGACGATTCGCGCATCTCCAGCAGCAGGCGATACACGCCAAGGTCGCTGAAGGCGGTGAAGCTGCTCGGCCCGAAGAGCTGACGCCCCAGTTGCAGCGCCTGATCGGCCTCGTCATAGGCGCGCGGCCACTGCGCGGCGGTCGGCGCGATCGTGCTCAGGCCAGCCACAATCGGCAGATCGGCGGCCAGCGCCTTAAGCAGCGCATACGGCTGCGTTAGCTGCTCGTCGCTGGGACACAAACAGATGATGACGTTCTCGCGCAGCAGACTTGGCGCGGCCTGCTGACGGGCCAGAAGACGACGCAGCTCCTTGTAGATCTCGTCACAGGTGACGCTAGCATCGGATGGCGCGATCACCAGCGCGACATGCGGACGCTGAAGATCGTAGCCTAGCTCGGCGGCTTGCTGCTGCAACGAGGCTGGCTCGGTGATCGTGCCGCTCAGGATCGTCCGCAGCACATCGCCACGTACCCGCGCCTCAGCCGCCTGCACCGCCTGCTGCTTCGCCAGCTCCAGCGCCAGCGCGGCTGCCGCCTGTGTCGCGGCCAGCTCATCCCAGCGATCGAGCGACGAGCCAGCGATCGCCAGGTAGCCGAGCCGCATCCCTGGCTGCCCGATCGGATGCGCCTGTACGACCAGATCCATGATCGTCTGCGCGAAGGGCAGCGGTGCCTGAAGCATGTTGAAGGCTGCCCGCACCTGGCGCGACCCGCGCTGGATTCTCAGCTCTCCCTCCGCGCTCAAAAACGCGACGGCACAGCCGGTACGCTCCGCTGTGAGCCGCACAATGCCTTCCGCGCCATCGCCAGCCGCAACATGCTGCGTCAGCTCGCTGTAGAGCTGCGCCGCGCGCCGCTCGATCTGTGCGTCGGGGTCCGAGAGCAGGCGCTGAATGTCACGCTCTACGGTCCGCAGATCGGTCTGATCCGGCAGATGCAGCAGTGGAAGGTCGGCCTCGCCCGCGACGCTCAGCGCATCGCCGTCGATCTCGCCGACCACCCCAATCGCCGCCACCGACACATCCGACAGCCGCCGCACGATCGTCGGCAACGTCAGCCGCTCGTCGAGCATTCGCGCCTGCGCGACGTTAATTAGCGCGATCTCGCCGCCGCGCAGGCGTGGAAACGCGGGCAGCGTCGCGCGCAGGCTGACGACAGGCCCTACATGTTTGTGGATGCCATCGCCCGGTGTGACTAGGGCGCTACCCGGTGGTAATGCCAGGCGGAGCAGATCGCGGATTGTGGTTGTGTTCATCATTCGGGCCGGTGCTTGCAAGCTTTGGCTGGATTATAGCAGAACGGAGAACGGAGGACCGAGAGCTAAGCGCATGAACAAGCGAGCAAAACAGCGAAGGAACAAAAGAACACACGCTTAAATCGCTTGTTCCCCGCCTCGGCCCCTGGACTTTCCTCGCTTGTTTCCTTCATTCTTGACACCTTATTCGCTGCTTAATGCTTCGTGCTTCTTCGTTCTTCATGCTTAGCTCTTGATTCTTCATGCTCCTTTGTTCCTAGTTCTCTGCGCCGTGTTTGGTTTTTCGCGTGGTACGGTATTTGCATTGCATACTAATTCACATTATTGCGCATTCTGTTGCGACAGTTTTTGGTGATATTTGTAAGGTCTAGTGAAAGGGCAGCACATCATGACACAACGGTCACAATCGACGGGCGACCAGTTTTCGGCCAGCAATACCAATGCTGGCACTACCCAGCCGATCGGTACGACTGGCTCGGCGGGTATGAGCCAGCAGGGCGGCTCAGGGCAGCAGATGGTCGATCAGGCCAAGCAGACGGCGAGCCAGGTAACTGATCAGGCCAAGCAGCAGGTGACATCGCAGATCTCGACGCAAAAAGATCGTGCCGCCGATAGCCTCAACAGTGTGGCGCACACGCTGCGACAGACCGGCCAGCAGTTGCGCGCGCAGGATCAGAGCGGCATGACCCAGTACGTCGACCGGGTCGCCGATCAGGTCGAGCGGTTCTCCGGCTACCTCAGGGACCGTGATGTTGGCGATATGATCCACGATGTGGAGCGCTTCGCGCGGCAGCAGCCCGCGCTCTTCGTGAGCGGCGCGTTCACGCTGGGCCTGCTGGCAGCGCGCTTCCTCAAGAGTTCCAGCCCGCAGAGCGGCTACTCCTACGGAGCACGCGACCAGTACTCGCGAGCGCGCACCTACAACCAGGGCTACGGCACCACCGGCTACAGCCAGGGCTACGGCCAGAGCTACGAGCGGACGGGCGGCTACAACCAGGGCTACGGCACCACCGGCTACAGTCAGGGCTACGCTGGCACGACGGGCGCTACGTCGGGCTACGACACGTCCTCCGATATCGGCGGCACATACGGCGGGACCATGGGCGCTGGCACGACGGGCGCTACATCGGGCTACGACACGTCCTCGGACGCAACGCGCACTGGCCTGGTCGGAGCCGACACCTCGGATACATCGCGCGGCAACTTTGGTAACACCAGCACGACAGGCATGCCCGGCACGAGCAGCAGCGGCACCACCAGCTCGCAGTACGGCTCTACCGAAAACTCCCAGGAGCGCGGAGGTAGGGGAGGTCTTTAATGGAGCGCCAAACGGACACGCGCTCGCTCGGCGAACTCCTCTCCGAGCTGGCAAACGAAACCACCACGCTGGTGCGCCAGGAGATTCAGCTCGCCAAGACCGAGATGACGCAGAAGGCGACCAGAGCAGGTAAAGACGTGGGCATGATCGGCGCGGGCGGCGCGCTGGCTTACGCCGGGCTGCTCGCGATCATCGCCGCGGTCATCATCGGCCTGGGACAGATTATCCCGATGTGGCTCTCCGCTCTGATTGTCGGGCTGGTGGTCGTCGGCATCGGCTACGTGCTGATCCAGCGCGGTCTGAGTGAGCTAAAACGGATCGATCCGGCACCACGCCAGACCATCCAGACGTTGAAGGAAGACAAGGAGTGGGTGAAGGAGCAGCCATGATGAACCGCGATCCGCAGGACACTATGCGCTCGTCGAATAATCCCGCCGTGGTGCGCGAGACGATCACGACGAGCGTACCCGACAGCGACGACGAAACCGCCGAGATTCGCGCCAATATCGAGCAGACGCGCGCCGAGATGAGCGAGACGATCGATGCGATTCAGGATCGGCTTAATCCGACGCATCTCAAGGAGCAGGCCAAGGAGCAGGTGCGCGAGCAGTTTGAAGAAGCCAAAGAGATGGTTCGTGAGGCGACTATTGGGAGGGTTGAGCATATGGTACGAAATGTAAGCGATACCGTTAACGATACACGCTACACCATGATGGATACGATCAGGGAAAATCCGATCCCGGCGGCGCTCGTCGGCATCGGCCTGGGCTGGCTGTTCATGAATCGCAGCACAAAAACGCCCGTACGCTATAGCGGTCGCGGCAGCATGCGCGGTGGCCGACCATACGACGAGCGGCAGCGCTCCTACGACGACCGCCGTGGCTACTACGATGATCGTGGCTATTATGTGGACGAGCGCGGCTACTACGACAATCGCCGTGGCTACAACCAGCCGGGCATGATCGACCGCGCGCAGGGTGTTGCCAGCAATATCGCGGATCGCGCGCAGGGAACGGCGAGCAATGTCGCCAGCAGCGTCAGCGAGACGGCGAGCAATGTCGCCAGCAGCGTCAGCGAAACTGCCAGCAACCTGGCTGATCAGGCGCAGTACCAGGCGCAGCGCGTCGAAGATCGCTTCCAGAACACGCTTCAGGATAATCCGCTGGCCGTCGGCGCGATTGCCCTGGCGCTGGGCACTGCCGTCGGTCTGGCGCTGCCGCAGACGCAGCGCGAGAACGAGTGGATGGGCGAGGCACGCGACACGCTGCTCGATCGGGCGCAGGAGGTCGCGCAGGATACGATGGAGAAGGTGCAGCGCGTGGCATCCGACGTCACCGACGAGGCGACGCAGACCGCCAAGGAGCGCGCCAGAGAGCACGGCCTGACGTGATCGCCGCAGATCCTCTGGTTGCGCTCGACCAGACGCCGATGCATGTTTCTCACGAGAAGCGTGCATCGGCGCTTCTCTTCTTTCTGGATCGGTCGATGCGCCGCGCTCCGTCAGGCGGCTTATCGCTGCAACAGGGGATCAATCGGCAAGGCTACGGTAAAGGTGCTCCCGTGGCCTTCGGCACTCTCTACCGTTACGGTACCATCGTGCAATTCGACGATTTCCTTAACGACATACAGGCCAATGCCCAGGCCGCTGATGCTTTTCTGATTCACGTTGCCTGCCCGATAGAATCGCTCGAAGAGCTGTGGTAGCTCAGCCTGGGGAATACCGATGCCTCGATCCTGCACGTCAACAAACACATGTGTTTGATCATGTCTTACCGCCACCACAATCGGCTGGTGCTGCGGGCTATACTTCAAGGCGTTTTGAATGAGATTCTGGAAAACCTGCTCCAGTCGCAGCTCATCGCCCTGGATCATTAGCGCAGAGCCAGGACAGAGCGCCTCAATCTGGCGCTCAGTAATCGTTGCCCGCACGTCATCCACAAGCCGTCTGATCAGCGCGCACACGTCGAGGGGCATCCGTTCGATCGAAAGCTGGCCGGTTTCAATTCGTGAAATATCCAGCAAGGAAGCGATCATTTTATTGAGCCGGGTCGCCTGGTCGGCAATAATCTGGATCGTCCGTTGCTCGCGAGCACTCAACGTATTCTCTTTGCGGACGCGCCGTTGCAAAACCTGGATATAGCCAAGGATGGAGGTCAGTGGCGTTTTCAACTCGTGGGAGGCCAGCGACAAAAAGTGATTGCGCAGGTCAAGCGCTTCCTCTGCTTTTTTGCGGGCAAGCTGAAGTTCGCGCTCATATTGCCGGCGCTCGCTGGCGTTGAAAATCGTGGTTCGATTTAGAATCGGTCTGCCAGCGCTGTCTCGTTTCTGGATCGTGCTCACCAGGACCGGCAATCGATGACCATCTCGACAGACAACCTCAAAGGCGATCTCGCTAACCGATCCCTGCATATCAAGCAGTGGGGCGTAGTGCGTTTCATAGAAGATCTTACCGCCAACCGTCAATAAGTCTTGAAGCCGCTTGCCTGCCAGAAGCTCTTCACGCGGATACCCGGTCCAATCGAGAAATGTTTGATTGACTTTGGCAAACGTGCCGTCGGGTAATGCGGAGATATAGCCACAGGGCGCATGCTCATACAAGTCCTCAAGGCTTTCCTGCAAGAACCTCTCATCCGACGTGTCGCTTGTCTCCAACTTGCCTGACAAAGATTTCAGTCCTTATACAAACGTCTTCATGGCAGCAATCGTCTCGTCAGGAGCACTCAGATTCGGGCAATGTCCTGTAGCCTTCATCACAACAAGCTGACTATGAGCGAGGGTTCGGTGCAGGTAGTGGCCTACTGATTCTGGCGCGATCATATCGCGCGAGCACTGAAGAATCAGCGCTGGAGTTTTCAGCTTTGGAAGGTCGGCTCGATTATCAGACAAAAATGTGACGCGCGCAAAGTGCTTGGCAATCTCAGGATTGGTGCGGCAAAAGCTATTGGTTAGCTCTTGCCCAAGCTCAGGCCGCTCGGCATTACCCATAATTGCGGGTGCCACCGTGCTCGACCAGCCGAGATAATTGTCGTCCAGTTGCTCCAGCAATTCCTCGATGTCTGCTCGATCGAACCCGCCTATGTAATCATCATCGTTGATATAGCAGGGAGAAGGACCGACGAGAACCAGCTTCTCAAAGCGATCTGGCTCTTTGATCGCCGCGAGTATGCCGATCATAGCCGAAACCGAATGTCCTACGAAGACGGCGCCCGTGACATCCAGCGCGCGGCAGATCTCGAGCACATCATCGGCGTAGCCATTGAGGGTGCTGTATTTTTTGGGATTATACGAGGACTGATCTGATTGACCGGCCCCAACATGATCGAACAAGATCAGTTTATACTCGTCCTCAAAGGCTGGCGCAACGAAGCGCCACATATGCTGATCGCAGCCAAAACCGTGGGCAAACAGCATTGGTTTCTGACCCCTACCAGAAACCTGGACGTTGTTTCGCTTAAGAACAGACACCGTGTACTCCAATCTTATTCATAGGTATTATAGGCCAATGTTACGCGGAATGCGGAGGCGGCTTAGCGTTGAAAACAGCAAACGCCGAACTATTTGTCCGGCGTTCGTATGTTTATCGCCTTCCCGGATGTGCTACAGGGGAGGCTTGTCGTAGCCTTCCTCGTTCTTTGTGCTCCTATGCCCGCTACGCCGCTCCAGCGAATTTAAGCAGATCGACAAGTGTAAACTGTCCGCTCAGCGGCGCAATCGGCGGTGTCGGCTTCCAGGCCGGATCGAGAAAGAGATAGGAATTCCGGTCGCGCTGCAACAGGCCAACCAGCACCTCGGCGACGATGCGCCCGCCGACATAGCCTAGCTGCTCGCCGCTATGCAAGAGCTCCGCCTCCTTCAGGATGTAGTACCACAGTGGTGCCTCGCCGTTCCATCGTGCATCGATCAGTCCGAGCTGCTGATTGCTCAACACTGTTGCGCGCATTGCCCTTGCAACCTGCTGTCCTGACGGCAGCCCAACCTGCTTGCCGCGCAAGTTATTGCGCACCGCAAGCAGCTTTTGCGGGTCGGGTGGCGGCACGACCGAGCCAGGCAGGTTGAAAAGCGGAAGCGATAGCCTGGTGTCGATCTTGCGCGGCTTGCGCGGCGTGAAGGTAGGATCAACCTCAAGAATATTCTTCCACTCCACGACCAATTCTTTCGGGATCGGACGGCCTCCGTTCAGATTCCAGCCAGCCGTCTCGCCAAAAATGGGCACGCCTCCGGCGTCGAGCGTTGGCTGATTGATGACGTAGAAGGGACGGACGATGCTATGTCCAAAGCGGTAAGCTGCAACTGCAAACTCTACCGGCATGAATGGACGATCGTCACGATTCGTAGGCTTGTAGTAGTTAAGGGTAATCACCGGAGCTTTGCCGACCTGCTCTTTGTACACCTGACCGGCAGGCCCGACCAATGCTTCTCCGACGAAGCGCGGCAGGAAATCGTGAATCACGAGCCACTGGTAATGCCACCGCGTAAGGCGGCGAGCTGTTTCAAAGACCCACTCTTTGCGCACGCCTTGCGACCGAGCATGATCGACCAGCTTGTTGTGAAACTTCATGAAGGCGATATGAAGCTGGATGATGATCAGGTTTTCATCGTTACGGGGCTCAGGGATGAGCGCGCGACCGTCCGCCGCATTGCGGGGCACGTCCTCCACACCGTTAAGGTTTGGAAGGAGCAAAAGCTTGTCGGGATCGTTCGGATCGTACAGTGTTGGCTCCGCCGCCGGTCCTTTACCGTACATCGAGTCCAGGTCATAGCGGGGCGTGCGAAAGTTTATCCGCGCGTCCGGGTCAGCTTGCTGCTGATCGAGCGGCGTGTTGTCGAGGGTGATGTCGTGGTCGATGAACTGCCCAAGAAAGGTGAAGCCGGCAAAGAGCCGAGTGCTCGTATTGAGGTGTGCCTCGTCTGGCACGGCGGGCGGCTGCTCCTCGATCATCGTGTTGCCAAGCGCCGTCAGCAGGTCGTCAGGCGGCGCAAACGCCGGGAGCCGCTTGAACATGATCCCGAAGCGTCCCTCGGCTAGGCGGTCTTTCGCCGGAAGATACACGCCCCGTAGCTGCGCGCCGTGCTGCGAGACTGTCGATTCCGTGGCATGCACAGCCTGCGGTACCATGCGTCCGCCGACGAACGCGCCGATCGACACCGCCGCTGTGCGCCTTAAGAACGATCGCCGACTCACGTGCCGATGGTGCGCGTGGTGATGGTTGCGCTTCATGGTGGAGCTCCTTCATCAAGATGATCATGCAAGATTGAGTGCGTGATCATCCTCGTGCGGGGGACTGAAGGCGTATCGAAGATGAAAGCGGCGGAAGCGTGGGCGGAAGGTGCATGATCCCAGCCGTTTAGCTTGTCGGTCAAAACCATGTCGGCAGATGGCGGGCTGCGAGCAGCCGGAAATACAAAGAAGTTTCGAGGCACAGGCCAGGAGCCTGCCCGCTGACGTACAGCCCGCCTTTACCGGTCGATGTGTCGCGCTTAACGACCCGCAGCAAACGCTGTCGCTCCGTTAAGCATCACTCAACCTCAATGTTGCCACCCCCAAGCAATCCGGATCGGGCGTAAATAATGGTATCTTCCGTAAGCTGTGAGGATACCACCGTAGCGTTAGACAGCTTGATCGAGAAGAAATCACCCTGCGAGGGAGCACGATCACCATCATTATCTCTCACGATCACCTCAAACCGGCAGCGTGGGATGTCGCGAGTACACCGAGGATCAAATTGTCTACGGCTTGAGGATGTTGATCGGTACACGCCCAAAAAGATAAGCTCGTTGCCGCCCGGCGGCGGCTCCTGACCGATACAGATCGCGGATTCTAACACAGGATCGAGCGTATCCGCTTCGCCGTGGATCGAAAATGGGCCGCCTAATGGGTTGCTCCCATGATCAGAGTATTCCAGCTCGATGTGTAGCTGCCCGGTTCCAGGTTTGGTGTTGACGCTCTGGGAAGAGCGCTCACAGCGGAATGAGAAGCCGAGTGTTGCCTGCTCTTGAAACCCTAGCAGTGGGTTGGGAGGTAGCCAACCACCACCACGCCCCGTACAGCTTGCCAGCAACAAAACAAGCAGGCTCAGCCCTCCGATCTTACCTATCCGGCGAGAGAGACTCGCCGCCGTCAACCGCTTCACCATCACTATCCTCCATACTGGAAGTGTGGTCGAAGCTACATCGAAGCGTCGTTGTCTAGCTGGTGCTTATCCTGATACCACACCTATACGTTCCGTGCCCAACCTATACGTTCCGTGCCCATGTGTTCGTGGGCTAGCGATCGCTGTTGCATAACCTGTACCATCAGAAGCAGCCGCAGCGAACCAGGGAACAAACAACAAAGGAAATAGCCTGCTGTCGCTATGCTTTGTTCTTTGCTCCCTTGCCCCTTGCGCTATTCGTACGTATAAAACCCTCTTCCGGTCTTCTTGCCGAGCAAGCCCGCCGTCACCATCCGGCGCAGCAGCGGGCAGGGGCGGTACTTGGGATCGCCCAGACCACTGTGCAGCACCTCCAGGATCGCCAGGCAGGTGTCGAGGCCGATAAAATCCGCCAGTTGCAGCGGCCCCATCGGGTGGTTCATACCCAGCTTCATCACGGTGTCGATCGCCTCGGCAGTGGCAACGCCCTCGTAGAGTGTGTAGACGGCCTCGTTGATCATTGGCATCAGGATGCGATTGGAGACGAATCCGGGGAAGTCGTTGACCTCAACCGGAGTCTTGCCCAGGTCCGAGGCGAGCCCCTCGATCGTCTGGTAGGTTTCCTCGCTCGTCAGCAGCCCGCGCACGATCTCCACCAGGCTCATCAGCGGCACCGGGTTGAAAAAGTGCATGCCGATAACATTGGCGGGCCGTTTGGTCTGCGCCGCGATCTCGGTGATCGAGATCGACGAGGTGTTGGAGGCTAGAATCGTCTCAGGCGGGCAGATCTCGTCCAGACGGCGGAAGAGATCGAACTTCAGATCTTTGCGCTCCGTCGCGGCCTCGATCACAATCGCGGCCTCGCTGAAGCGATCGAGATCCAGCACCGGCTGAATCCGCCCCAGGATCTGCGCTTTATCCTCCGCCGCCACCGCGCCCTTTTTAATCAGCCGGTCGAGCGACGTGCCGATCGTCTGAATGCCGCGCTGTACGGCTTCTTCGTTTATGTCAAGTAGTAGGACGGGATAGCCACGCTGGGCAAAGACCTGCCCAATGCCGCCGCCCATCTGCCCCGCGCCGACCACGCCAATCGTTGGATGTTCCACGGATAACTCCTTTGTTGCGTCCTGCGTCTGATACTACGCGCCGCGAGCGCTGCGCCTGCTTTTAAGCGCAGCCGAATCTACAACGGAGCGCCAGGATTGTCCAGCGGCGCCGGGCACGACAACGCCCGACCAGCATGTGATCGGGCGCGACAACAGCGGCTGCTCGAATCTCATCTACTCAAGGTAGGAGCGCAGCGTGCGGCCATACGAGGGATGCCGCAGCTTGCGCAGCACCTTCGACTCGATCTGCCGGATGCGCTCGCGGGTGATGCCGAACTCCTTGCCGACCTCTTCGAGCGTGCGGTAGCGGCCATCGTTGAGGCCGTAGCGCAACTGAATGATCTTGCGCTCGCGCTCCGGCAGCCGTGCCAGCACGCCCTCGATCTGCTCGCGGAGGATCTGGTGCGCCGCCGAGTCGATCGGCGTGGAGGAGCGATCGTCCTCGATGAAATCGCCGAGCACCGAGTCGCCGTCGTCGCCGACGGGCTGCTCCAGCGAGACTGGCAGCCGCGCTGCCTCCAGCACGCGCCGCACCTTGTCTTCGGAGATCCCGACCTCCCGCGCGATCTCTTCGGGCGTCGGCTCGCGCTGCAAGCCCTGTTGCAGTAGATGCGCGGTCTTCTTGACCCGGTTGATCGTCTCGCCAACATGCACCGGCAGCCGGATCGTGCGGCTTTGATCCGAGATCGAGCGCGTGATCGCCTGGCGAATCCACCACGTCGCGTAGGTCGAAAACTTGTAGCCCTTGGTATAATCGAATTTCTCGGTCGCGCGCATCAGGCCGATGTTGCCCTCCTGGATCAGATCCAGGAACGACAGGCCACGGCCAACGTACTTTTTGGCGATCGAGACGACGAGGCGTAGGTTCGCGTTGATCAGGTGCTGGCGCGCAGCCTCTCCTTCCTGCGCCCAGTGTTGCAGCGTCGAGCGCTCTTCGCGCACAAAGACGTCCTCGTTGAGCCGGGCGTAGGCCAGCGCGCCACGCTCGACCTGCTGTGCGAGCTGGATCTCTTCAGCCGCCGTCAGCAGGCTAATCCGCCCGATCTCACGCAGGTAGAGCCGGATCGGATCTTCAAGGCCCGGCTCGCTCTGGAGCACCTCTTCGAGGTCAACGTCGTCCGCGTCGATAGCATCGACCATGTCGAATTCAGCATCTGTTGCGACGCCTTCGATAACCTCAATCTCTTCGGAAAGGCAGCAGGCAAAAAGATGATCGACAAGCGAAATATCGAGTTCTGGCCGGGGGATGTAACGCAGGATGGTATCGTAGGTCAGAATTCGTTGCTGCCGTGCAAGAGCCAACATCTGATCGAGTACGTTGATCAATGTCGCACCGACCTTTTCTGTAGAGGGGTGTATCGATGGTAACGGCAGAGTAATATGCTTATCACTATAACACGAACTCTGTTCATATTCAAGACCTATTGTGGTTTCCATGTAAAATGTTCTGTAACGAACCACAGATTCATCACCAGCAAGGAGTCAAGGCCGTGCAGCAGTATATGGCACAACGTGTTCAAGGCTTCGGCACGTCGATCTTTAGCGAGATGAGCGCGCTTGCCGCCCAGCATCAGGCGATCAATCTATCCCAGGGCTTTCCCGATTTTGCCGGTCCGGCGCATGTCAAAGAGGCGGCGATTGCGGCGATCATGGCCGACCACAACCAGTACGCGCCTTCTCCGGGCGTTCCCGCGCTGCGCCAGGCGATCGCGGCGACCTACGGCAGCGCCTACGGCCTGGATGTTACCGCCGCCGATGTCACCGTGACCTGCGGCGCGACCGAGGCGCTCTGCGCGGTGCTGCTGGCAGTAGTCAATCCCGGCGACGAGGTGATTATCTTTGAGCCGGCCTATGACGCCTATGGCCCCGATACGATAATGGCAGGCGGCGTGCCGCGCTACGTCCGGCTTGAGCCGCCCCAGACTACCGACCATGCGGAAGACTCGGACCATGCGCCGTGGAGCTTCGATCCGGCTGCGCTGCGGTCGGCATTCGGCCCCAAAACCCGCGCGATCATCGTCAACACGCCGCACAACCCCACCGGCAAAGTCTTCAGCCGCGACGAGCTGGAGCTGATCGCCCGGCTGTGCGTCGAGCACCACGTGATCGCCATCGCCGACGAGGTCTATGATCGGATGATCTACACGGGGCAGCACGTGCCGATCGCCACGCTGCCGGGCATGTGGCCGCGCTCGATCACGATCAACAGCACGGGGAAGACCTTCAGCATGACTGGCTGGAAGATCGGCTATACGATCGCGCCGCCGCCGCTTACCGAGGCGATCCGCCGCGTCCACCAGTTCAGCACCTTTGCCGTCGCCACGCCGTTTCAGCACGCCATGGCGGCGGCGCTCGACGACGCGCTGCGCTCGCACTATTACGCCGAACTGCTCGACTTTTACCGCCAGCGCCGCAATATGCTGGTGGAGATTCTGCGCGCCAGCGGCTTTGAGGTTGCGTCGCCCGCTGGCACCTACTTTGTGATGGCCGGTATTCGCTCATGGGGCTTCGACAGTGATGTCGCCTTCTGCCGCCACCTGACGACCGAGGTCGGCGTAGCGGCGATCCCGCCGTCGGCGTTCTACGCGCAGCCGGAGACGGCGCCTTTGATGGCGCGCTTCTGTTTCGCCAAGGAGATCGCCACGCTGCAAGCCGCCGCCGAGCGGCTCCAGCGGCGGACAACCGGCGTGGGCAGCGCAACCTGAGCTACTTGCACCCGAACGCGATGCGGATCGAGCCGTGAGCTACGGATCGCGTGGCGTGCGACAAAGCGTGGTACAGCGCAAGGACCAACGCCCGTTGGCCTGGCTTGAGCAGGGTGCTATACTGCCGCTGAGCCACACCCCGCATCGATCGGGAGTGCCGCCAGATCAGGAGGATTGCTATGAAAGCTGTGGTGATGGCCGGTGGGGAAGGCTCTCGGCTCCGCCCTCTGACGATAAATCGGCCTAAGCCGATGGTCCCGCTTGTGGACCGTCCGGTGATGGCGCATATCATCGAGCTGCTTAAGCTGCACGGTATTACCGAGATTATCGTCACGGTGCAATATCTCGCCAACGTGATTCAGGATTACTTCGGCGATGGCACGTCGTACGGCGTGCAGATTACCTACTCGGTCGAGGAAACGCCGCTTGGCACTGCCGGTAGCGTCAAAAACGCGCAAGATCTGCTGCAAGAGCCGTTCCTGGTCATCTCCGGCGATGCGCTGACCGACATTAACCTGACCGAGGTGATCAATTACCATACGTCGAGCAACGCGCTTGCCACGCTGACGCTCAAGCGAGTGGACAATCCGCTCGACTATGGCGTGATTATCACCGACGAGGATGGGCGCATCAAGCAGTTTCTCGAAAAGCCCTCATGGGGCGAGGTTTTTTCCGATACGGTCAATACCGGGATCTATGTGCTCGATCCCAAGATTTTCGAGTATTTCGAGCCAGGCCAGAACGTCGACTGGTCGAAAGATATTTTTCCGCAGCTCCTGAAGCAGGGCGAGGCGCTCTACGGCTATATCGCCGACGGCTACTGGACCGACATCGGCACGCTCGAAGCCTACATGCGCGCGACTGCGGATTATCTCCAGAATCGCGTGCGGCTGCCGCGTCTCGGCACTAATATCGGTGACGAGATCTGGGCGGGCGGCGAGTACGAGATCGCGCCCGACGCGCGGCTCTACGGGCCGATCTTCCTGGGCCACGGCGTGAAGATCAAAGGCGGCGTGATCATCCACGGCCCCACAGTGATCCGCGATTACAATATCGTGGATACGCGCGCGACGATCGATCGCTCGATCATCTGGCGCAACTCGTACATCGGCGAGCGGGCCGAGCTACGCGGCGCGATCGTCACCCGTCAGTCGAACATCAAGAGCCGCGCGGTGCTCTTCGAGGGCGCGGTCGTCGGCGACTATACGGTTGTCAACTCCGGCGCGGTGATCAACGCAGGCGTCAAGATCTGGCCGAGCAAGGAGATCGACGAGGGTGCGACAGTGATGAACAGCATCATCTGGGGCTCGCAGGGCCGCCGCGTGCTGTTTGGTCGCTATGGCATCACCGGGCTGGTGAATATCGACATCACGCCTGAGTTTTGCGCCAAGCTGGGCGCGGCCTACGGCGGCACGCTGCCGAAGGGCTCGACGGTGCTGATCAATCGCGACGCACACAACACGCCGCGTATGTTGAAGCGCGCGATCATCTCCGGCCTGCCATCCGCCGGGATCAACGTCGCCGATGTCAGCACGATGCCGATCCCGGTGGCGCGCTACATGGTCTATGCAACCAACGCGGTGGGCGGGATTCACGTGCGCCTATCGCCGCTGGATAATCGCGTGGTCGACATCAAATTCTTTAACCGCGAGGGTCTGGACATCGATCGCGCTACGGAGCGCACGATCGAGAACATTTATTTCCGCGAAGATTACCGGCGCGTGTATCTGGACGAGATCGGACGCATCAGGTACGAAACCGCCATCGAGGAAACGTACCTGAAGGCGTTTTTCGAGGCGCTCAGCCCCGAAGCGCTCAGGGCGATAGCCGGAACATTCAAGATCGTTGTAGACTATGCCAACGCCAACGCTTCGAGTATCGCCTCGACGGCGCTGCGCCGCCTGCAGTGCGATGTGGTGGAGCTGAACGCGGTGCTCAACGAGGCGCGAATCTTCCAAACACCGCCTGAGTTCAACGTCGGTATGCAGCAGTTGGCGGCGATCGTTCCGGTGCTGAATGCCGAGCTTGGCGTGCGGCTCGATCCCGGCGGCGAGAAGATTTTTGTCGTGGACGACCGGGGACGGCAGTTGAGCGATCTGCAAACGCTGGCCGCGCTCACCGACCTGTCGATGCGCTGCTGTGGCGGCGGCACGGTCGCCGTGCCGGTCAATATGCCGCGCGCCTTCGAGCAGATCGCGCAGCGCCACGGCGGCACGATCGTCCGCACGCGCTCGAATCTGGCGGCACTGATGCAGACGGGCGCGGAGCATCGTGATTATCTGCTGCTGGGCGACGCGGCGGGCAATCAGATCTTTCCCGGCTTTTATCCGATTGCCGACGGCTTGTTTGCGATGGTCAAGCTGATGGAGTTGCTGGCGCTCCAGCACGTGCGCCTGTCGAGTGTGGTCGATTCACTTCCGCCCTACTTCATGGCCGCGACGAAAGTGCCCTGTCGCTGGGAAAACAAAGGCAAGGTCATGCGTATTCTCAACGAGCAGTACGCCGACCGGCAGCTCGATCAGATCGACGGGATCAAGCTCGATCTCGGCGACGAGTGGGTGCTGGTGCTGCCCGATCCCGAAGGTCCTTTTTTTCATGTGATCGCCGAAGGTACCAGCGACGAGCAGGCCCGTATCCTGACCGAAAAGTATGCCGGTCTTGTGCTCAATTTGCAGTGAACAGATAATCCATACAGTAGCTTATAGACTTGGAGGACGGAGAACCCCGATGCAGTTTATAACGCCCGCGACCAAAACGATTTTGCTGGTGGCAACCTCGGAGCAGCGACGCAATATGTTGACCCAGCAGTTGGAGGCGCTCGGCTATAGTGTGATCGCGATCCCCGATCGGCGGTCGTTAGAGCGGGTGCTCCAGCTCACCAGATATGATCTGCTGGTCGTCGATCTGAGCGGCAATGAGACGGCAGAGACGCATGCGCTCTCCGAGCATGTGGCCGAGCTGCTGGCGCAGGGCATTCCAATGCTCACGCTGACGACCGATCACCAGCATACCACAGAGGCGTGGACGCAAGAGACGCTGGGGTTTCGGGTGTCTGCGGCCTTGCGCAATCGCAACTCCAACGACGTTTTGACCGAGCGCGCGCTGCGCTGGGAAGGGCTGAACGTGCTCGATCCCGAAACGCTTCTGTTTAGCCGCCGCTACCTGGACGCGATCTTCCCGATCGAGATCGAGCGCTCAAAGCGCGTTCACCAGCCGATGTCGCTGCTGCTGATTGACTGTTCCGTGCCCGGCATACCGGCGGAGGTCTGGCGCTCGATTAGCACGCGCCTGCTGACCAGCCTGCGGCGCACCGATGTGATTGTGCGCTACGACGAGACGATCATCCTGGTGCTCCTGCCGATCACGGAGGTGGCGCTTGCCCGTGCGGTAGCCATTCGCCTGACCAAGACGTTAGTGACGATTATGGTGAATGAGACAACGCCGCTTCACGTTACAACCGGCATTGCGGCCTATCCCCAGCACGGCGAGAGTGCCGAGACGCTGACCGTTGCGGCCTTTCAGGCGCTCCGTCACGCGGCGCATACCGGCGGAATCGTCAGCTTTGGGCAGATGTAGCGGAGAGGAACAAAGAACAGAGGACCAAACGAAAGAACCAGGAACCGAGAGCCAAGAGCTAAGAACTAAGAATAGGCAATAGATGGTGAATGAGCAAAGGATGAAGAAAAAGAAAGCAAAGGAGAATGCGAATGGGTGGAAGGAAAAGAAAAATGGGGTAGGGGAGTATTATATTGATTAGTTATTTTGCCTCGTAGGAGTATGATCTACCGCGTCCTGAGTTTATATGTTGTACCGCGTAAATTGTTTATTTGTCCAATTATTATTTTGTAAGGAGAGATGGATAAAATCAGTGAATAGAGATTGGAAAGCCGTGGAAAAAGATTAAGAACCAAGCGCTGAGAGTCAAATGCGAATCTCGGCGCTTGGTGCTTGATGTTGGGTTCTTCAATCTGCTTATGCAGTTCTTTATTCCCTTGTTTCCTCGTTCCTTTGTTCTTCCTACGGGTAGATACCCCGGATCAGCGTAGCATCGGCGACCCGCTTGACCGCAACCATATACGCGGCTGTCCGCATCGGGATTTTGTGCGTGAGCGCCAGCTCGAGCACGCTGCCGAATGAGCGTACCATGATCCGCTCCAGGCGCTCGTTGATCTCCTCCTCGGTCCAGAAGAATTCTTGCAAGCCCTGGACCCATTCAAAGTAAGAGACTGTCACACCGCCGGCGTTCGCCAGAATATCGGGCACGACAAACACGCCGTTATCGTACAAGATCTCGTCAGCGCCGGGAGTAGTAGGACCGTTCGCGCCTTCGACGATGATCCGCGCCTTGATTCGGCTGGCGTTGGCATGGGTTATCTGATTTTCGAGCGCGGCAGGTACCAAAATATCACACTTTAGCTCAAGCAGCTCGGCATTCGAGATCTTTTCCAGCCCCGGCTCTTTGTAATCTACCAGCGATCGATACTGGCGCGCATGCTGGAGCATCGCCGGGATATTCAGGCCGCGCTTGTTGTAGTAGCCACCGGCTACGTCGCTGACAGCGATAACGCGCGCGCCCATGTTGCTCATCAGCAGAGCAGACGCGCCGCCGACGTTACCAAAGCCCTGCACGACAACCGTGGCCTCGTCGAACTTGACGCCAAGATGTTTCGCGGCCTCGCGCGCGGTGATGCTCACGCCACGTCCGGTAGCATCGGCGCGACCCAGCGAGCCGAACACGTCGATCGGCTTGCCGGTGACGACCGCAGGCACGGTATAGCCACGATGCATCGAAATCGTGTCCATGATCCAGGCCATGACCTGCGCGTCGGTGTTGACATCGGGCGCGGGAATGTCTTTCTCAGGCCCGATCAAAATCGAAATCTCACTAGCAAACCGGCGGGTCATATGCTCTAGCTCGCGCATCGAAAGCTGCTTGGGATCGACGATCACGCCGCCTTTCGCGCCGCCGTAGGGAATATTGACCAGCGCGCACTTCCAGGTCATCCACATCGCCAGCGCCCGAACCTCGTCGATGTCGACATCGGGATGGTAGCGAATGCCGCCCTTGGCCGGGCCGCGCGTGATATTGTGGTGAATGCGGTAGCCGGTGAAGACCCGTACCGAGCCGTCCTCCATCGTCACGGGAAAGCGCACCGTTAGCTCGCGCTGCGGCACGCGCAGAATTTGCCGCATACCCGCGTCAAGGTTGAGAATGTCGGCAGCAATATCAAACTGCTGCTGTGCAATTTCAAAAGGATTTTCTTTGTGTTGGGATTCTACCAATGAGGCTGCCATTATGTTCTCCTTCGGGATGGAAAATTAGTTGATCCGAAAGACTTGTCGTGCGATAGCTAATGATCGTTCGAGGACATGCCACCGATCGCCAAACATGTGCGTCTGCGGGGTATATCGAATTGCCAGGCAGACGACTCCAGCAAAACCGTGTTGTAGTAACGGGCGCAACTGGCTGGCATACGGCACATTGCCGACGACGAGCGGCCAATGATCGGTTCCGCTGTCATCGACATCATGCAGACGCACGTAGGCAACCCGGCGCAGAAAATCCGCCGAGGCCGCGCTCTGCCAGTCGGCTACGCCACCCTTCGCACCACCTAACCAATCATGCGCAACATCCCAGGCGATAACGCAGTTAGGGTGATTCACCTCCATGACGACCTGTAGGGTTTCTTGACGTGTGCCTGTGCCGCTAAAGCCGTCCGTTCGGCGAAGCATTCGCCACCGGCTGCTCTTGAGCCAGGGATCGAACTCTGTAGCTGGTGGGACTGGCTGCGGCGCAGCCTGGGATGCTACGCCCATGCCACTCCCGACGCCGATCGGACGCTGTATGCGCCCTTGCAGCTTGTCGCCTCGCAGATTGCGGATCATGCCTCCAAGACCGGCTGCTGCTCCCTTATTCCAGCTCTGCTCGACGGCAACGGTGACAGTCGGCGGTAAGCGTGTGAGCAGTGCGTACACGTATGCAACTGTCTGCGCCACAAGATCAGGTGCTCGTCGCGTAGCAGTACAGCCATGGACGATCAGCGTTACCGGAGTGGTCGCAAGCTCTCCGATCCATGTCAGCACATGGCTCCAGATCGGGCTGTCGGCGGCCAGGGGCGCATGAAGCGCCAGCTTGAGCCGTCGCTCTCGCGCCTGGTCGATAAGCGCGGCCCACCTATCGATGTCCTCGGCGCGCAGCGTCGGCGGCAGTTGAACCTCAACGGCCGTAATTCCTAAGCTGAGCAGCCGATCCAGGTATGCTGCCGTCGTCAATCCACCGGTCCAATCGGCATGGAGCGGCAAGCTAAGCTCAATCATGCAGCCACGCGAAAAGCCGCGACGATGCGCGGCTTCCTAAAATAGTATCGTGGTCGTGGGACATCATCGTCCTTCATAACAGGTGGTGCATTTTAGCACTCACCGCCGACCGGCGTCAAGATGGCGACTGATCGCGCGAGGCGAACCAGCTACGCCGCTGCGTCACCTTCGCCGCTCGGCGCTGCTTGCCTTCGGTCTGGAACCAGACATGGTAGATCCGCTGCGCCGCCGTGAAGTTCGTGAACAGCGCCAGAATCGCCAGTGTGACATGCAGCCAGCCGATGATCAGGCCCAGCGAGAGCAAAATCACCCGTTCGGGCCGCGCAAGAATACCAACTTTACATTCGATCCCCAGCGCCTCAGCCCGCGCGCGCGTATAGCTTACCATCAGCGAGCCGACGATCGCCAGGTACACAAATGTTAGCTCGAAATGAGACGCGGGCACCTGCTGATAGTGCAGTAACAGACCAAGGAAGATCAGCGCCTCAGAGTAGCGATCGATCGTCGAGTCGAAAAATGCACCAAATGTGCTCTGCTGCTCTTTCGATCGGGCGAGCGCTCCGTCAAGCATATCGAACGCGCTTGTCAACAACACCAGCACACCGCCCCATACGAGATGCCCGGTTGCCAGCGTTGCAGTAACACCAACCGTCAGCACAAGACCTAGCATGGTCAGCATATTAGGGGTGATGCCGGAGCGACCGAGCACATGTCCGACAACCCGCTGTGTAATCGCGCGTACACGCGCTTCAATGGGCTCGGTCAACATAGGCGTAGCTCCTTGTGTCTCATTATACAATGTCGTAGGCGGGGCTAACTGAACAACTGGCGATGCCAGAAGCGCGGTTCCAGGCGTGGCTAAGAGCGTCGGCGCTTTTGGCAGCAGGACACCCGATGAGGTGGAAAACGATCGAGCCTTTGCCCTATGCGCCAGGAAACAGGCGCGCTCATACACGTCGATCACGCGCTGGCTGACATCCGTCCACGCATACTGTGCTGCGGTTTCGGGTCCTGCGCTTGCAAGCTGCTGGCGCAACAGCTGATCGCCGAGGATCTGGAGCAGCCCGACGGCGAGCGCGTCGGGCTGACAGGGCGGGACAAGCAAGCCTTCGCGCCGGTGGGTGACAACCTGGGCATAGCCTTCGATATCGGAGGCCACGACCGGACAGCCGCTGCTCATGGCCTCAGCCAGGATGATCCCAAAGCTCTCCTGCCCCGTTGAAGGCGCGCATAATACATCGACCGAGCGGTAGTAGCGCGGCAGATCTTCGGCTGAGACGACGCCTTCAAAGACGAGGTTGCGCACGCCCAGCGCCCGTGCCTGCTCCTCGAAGGGGCCTGGATCGCCGCGACCGACCACCAGCATCCGTGCCTGGGGTATGTAGCGCTGAACCTCGGCGAAGGCGGGCAGGAGCATATTGAAGCCTTTGCGCGGCTCCTCGAACCGACCGACGAATAAGATCGTTGGCTGTTCGGTGCGCAGGCCCGGAAGCGGCTCGACACGGGTATTGAAGCGCTCCGTATCGACGCCGTTGGGGATGATCGTGTATTCTCCGGCAAAATACTGCTGGGCAAAGCGCGCCGCAGCAGGCGATACCGCTACCCGCACGGTCAGACGCTGCGCCAGCCAGTTCAAGAGCTTCCGCGAGGCTGCGTATCCCAGGCTGCGCTCGCCCGAAGCATGGAAGGTTCCCACATTCGGCGACGGCGAGGCATTCAGCACCGACAGCGGCAGCATCGGCGCGAGTGGCTCGTGCAGATGGATGACGTCGAAACGGTTGCGCGCCAGCAGCGCGCTGACCTCATCCGCAACTGCGGGCGAGAGCGTGGTCCGGGCGACCGAGCCATTGATCGGGATTGGCATGACGGTGCCGAGCGAGACAAGACCCGGCTCGGCTAGATCGGGCCGTGAGGAAGGCGCGAGGATCGTTACGTCGATGTTGCGCTGGCGTAGCTGTTTTGCAAGATGCTGCACATGCTCGGTCACGCCGCCATTCCGGGCGAAATCGTACGGCGACACGAGCGCAACTCGCTGAATCATACGCCCTCCTACCATCCATGGCTTTACAGCCCCATCAGCCGATCGTACAGGCCGCTCAGCATTTCTTCATCGTCAAAATGAATAACGAGACGACCGCCGCGTCCGGTACGCACCAGTTGTACTCTCACCCCATTTAAATGCTCTTCAAGAGTTCTGACGACCGATTCATCCTCTGGTGTTGCACGATTTGGCTGGTGTTTTTTACTCGAAGCAAGTTCTCTGCCATCAGCCATGCTGAGCTGTGCGATATATTGCTCGGTGCGGCGTACGCTCAAGCCCTGCTCGGCAATGTGACGCGCCGCGGCGATCTCTTTCTGTGGATCGCGCAGCCCCACCAGTATATTCGCGTGCCCTGGCGTAAGCCGCCCCGCCGACACCATCTCTTGCACTTCGAGCGGCAGCTTGAGCAGCCCCAGCGTCTCCGAGATGGTCGAGCGGCTTTTGCCGACGCGCTGGGCGATCTCGCCGTGCTTCAGCCCAAACTGGTCTTCCAGCATCGCATAGGCGCGCGCCTCCTCGATCGGATCGAGATCGGCCCGCTGAATATTCTCGATCAGCGCCAGCTCAAGCTGCTGCTGAGCCGATGCCTCTTTGATCACCACCGGCACAGCGTCCAGACCAGCCTGTCTGGCCGCGCGCAGGCGGCGCTCACCCGCGATTAGCTGGTAGTCGCCGGAGGATAACCGCGTGACGACTAGCGGCTGCAAGATGCCGTGCTGTTTGATAGACTCCGTTAGCTCGTCGAGCGCAGCCGGATCGAATACCGCGCGGGGCTGGTGCGGGTTGGGCACGATCGCCGCTACCGACACCTCTTGCAGCGCAGCCTGCTCTGTGGGCGCGGGCGCGATCAAGCCGCCGAAGCCGCTGCCTAAACCGCGTTTTCTCATGATCCAGCCTCCTCGCGCCGTAAGAGTTCTTCGGTCAGGGCGGCGTACGCCTTCGCGCCGCGGCTCTGCGGATCGTATTCAGAGATAAGCTCGCCGTGGCTGGGCGCTTCGCTCAGACGAATGTTGCGCGGAATCAGCGTATCGAAGATCCGCTGTGGGAAGTAGCGCCGCACCTCTTCGACTACCTGCCGCGCAAGGTTGGCTCGTCCATCGTACATCGTCATGACCACGCCGCCGATCTCTAGCCGACTGTTGAGCTGAGCGCGCACCAGCTCGATCGTCTCTTTGAGCTGTGCCAGCCCTTCCAGCGCCAAAAACTCACACTGGAGCGGAATCAGCACCCGGTCGGCAGCAGTCAGGCCGTTGATCGTCAGCAGCCCCAGCGACGGAGGACAGTCGATCAAGATGATGTCGTACTGCCCGGCGATTGGCTCGATCGCTCGCAGCAACCGGGTTTCTCGCGCCAGCATCGGCGTCAGGCTGATAGCTGTGCCTGCCAGATCGGGCGTAGCCGGTAGCAGATCGAGTCCAGCCCGCCCGGTCGGCACGATCGCTGCCTGCGCTGGTGTTTCGCCCAGCAGCACCTCGCCGACGGTTTGATCGAGCGTGTGTTTGGCGACGCCCAGGCAGGTCGCGGCATTGCCCTGTGGGTCCATGTCCACCACCAGCACCCGCCGACCGCTCTTGGCCGCGTACCCGCCGACGTTAATCGCGGTTGTGGTTTTCCCAACTCCGCCTTTTTGATTAGCAACTGCAATAATCATGTTCTGCTTTTCTAGGGCCATGCAAACAAGAAGCTATCAGCATTGTAGCATACTCGGCTAGTGGTGTTCTTCTATTACTGTCAAGTTGTCGAACGTTCGACAGCAAGAAGAAGTTGCAGCTAAGGACGTAGAACGAAAGCGGGCGCAGGCAACGGCTAGCGTTTCTGGCGACGGCTGACGAGCGCGCGCTGATAGAGGTCGACGTAGCGCCGCGCCGATGCCTCCCAGGAATGGTCGGCGCTCATGGCATGCAGCATCAGCTCGCGCCAGGTATCGCGGTACTTGTACGTCTCCAGCGCCCGAACGATTGCCACGAACAGCGCCATGTGATCGTACTCGTGGAAGACAAAGCCGTTGCCGCTATGGCTGCGCGGGTCCCAGTCGTGTACCGTGTCGGCAAGTCCGCCCGTGTCGCGCACAACCGGAATCGTGCCGTAGCGCAGGCTGATAAGCTGGCCCAGGCCGCACGGCTCAAGGCGCGACGGCATCAGATAGACATCGGAGCCCGCATAAACTTTACGGCTGAGATCGGCGTTGAACGTGAACTCAACACCGACGCGCGTCGGATAGCGCTGGCGCAAACTCAGAAAGAAATCGTGGTAGCGCTGATCGCCGGTGCCGACCACGACAAGCTGAGCGGGCGTTAGCTTCAGCACCTCCTCGCCGATGGCGCTGATCAGATCAAGGCCTTTTTGATCCGCCAGACGGGAAACCATGCCGATGATCGGTCGCTCGCCGTTCTGCTCCAGGTCAAATACACGCTGCAACGTTTGCTTACAGCTACGCTTGCCGTCCAGATCCGATCGATAGTAGTGTGCCTCGATCGACGGATCGGTTTCAGGATTGAACGTCTCCCAATCGATGCCGTTGAGCACACCGAACAGCCGATCGCGGCGCTCGCGGAGCAGCGGATCCAGCCCCTCGCCAAACTGGGGCGTCAATATCTCCTGGGCATATGTCTCGCTCACCGTGTTGATGATGTCGGCGTAGTAGATACCGCGTCCCATGAAATCGACCACATCGTTGAGATGCGGGATGTCAGGGTGAACGATAAAGCCATAGGCCGCAAGGCCCGCCACCTCCAGTACCCGGTAGCCGAAGATTCCCTGGTAGGCCAGATTGTGGATCGTATAGACCGAGCCGGTGTCGGCAAAGAACGGATCTTGGGCATAGATCGTCTTGAGCCAGTTAGGAACGATCGCGGTCGGCCAGTCGTGGCAATGGACGACATCCGGCTGCCAGTTCAGCATGCGTACGCCCTCTAGCGCCGCGCGGCAAAAGAAGACGAAGCGCTCGGCATCATCGGGATACATAAAGATCCCATCGCGGTCGTAGAGCCGCCGATTCTCGACAAAATAGATCGGTACATCGCCTGTCTTGCTCGAAATAGCGCCACGGAGCAATGCTGCCTCTTCAGTCGTCGAATCAAGCGCCACCGCGAATGGCCCGGCCTCATGCTCCAAACCGAAGCTTTCAGGGCTGATCTTCCCGTAGCGCGGCATGACCACCCGCACATCGTGGCCGAGCGCTTTAAGCGCTTTCGGCAGCGCGCCTGCTACATCGGCCAATCCGCCGGTCTTGGCAAACGGCACGACTTCGGCGGATAAGATCAGTATTTTGAGTTGATCCGGCATCATCAAACCTCATCGATTGACTCGTATGGCTCTCGGCACTGTTTCCTTGAGCATACTATATTAAGCGAAAAACGCCTTCAGCATAAATGTTGCTGAGGCGTTTAAGAGTTATCCCGGTTATCGTGAGAAAGACTATCCCGCCAGCATAAAATACAACGGCACGCTGATCACGAGCGCCATCAGCAGCAGGACTACCAGCATGAACTTCATCTGTTCCGACTGACGCTTAACCGCAAGCTCTTGACGGCAGCCGACACAGTAGGGAACTTCGTCAAGCTCCTTGAGCAAAATATCCCCAAGCAGACGTGGCGCGCGAACCGCTGTCGAGGCGGTAGTGGCAACCAGTTGACGAGCCGTGATGAACGGCTGTCCCATATGCGTATGCTCGTTACATAAAGCGACCCGACACATCGTACATGTTGTCCTCGCCGCCGAATCGCAGGCCGTGCATTTAGTTGACATAATATCTCCTCTGGTGTACCCGTAGCGTAGAAGCAAAGAACCTGTTCGGGAAAGATGAGCGCCAAGTTTCGAGTTCCCGGTTCTTTGAACTTTAAACGTGTTCCTGGTTCTCCGTTTGTTCTCTTGTTCTTTCGCCGTATGAGCGATCGTAGCGAGCCACGCGGCGCGGAGCAATAGCCGGATCGGGGTAGCAGCGGCGTGGCGTTTGGGCAGGATGGCACGGTACGTCGTGTCTAACAAAAAAACAGCTCCGTTGCCGAAGCTGTTTTCGTTGGTCGGGGCGAGAGGATTCGAACCTCCGACCTCAGCGTCCCGAACGCTGCGCTCTACCAGGCTGAGCCACGCCCCGATGATGATAGGGATAGTCATTCGGGAACGATACCAGACTATCCGCCTTGTTGGTGCCGAAGGTGGGAGTCGAACCCACACGAGGTTGCCCTCAACGGTTTTTGAGACCGTCGCGTCTGCCATTCCGCCACTTCGGCGTATAGACCTAAGAAACCAAACGCCAGCCAAGGCACCTGAGAGACAACCAACGCTTGCCTTCTAAGGTTCTATGGTCGGGGCGAGAGGATTTGAACCTCCGACCTCTGCAACCCCATTGCAGTGCGCTACCAGGCTACGCTACGCCCCGATGATGCTGGCAGGCGGGACAGGAATCGAACCTGCAACCTGCGGATTTGGAGGCCGCTGCTCTGCCTAATTGAGCTACCCGCCTTTGCCGCACGAGATAGTACCATAGCCGGGCACAAAACGCAAGCTTTTTTGCCGATCAGGGCGAAATTCGTTCGCTCACCGCTGCCAGTGCATGCGCCAGATCGTCGATGATGTCGTCCGCGTCTTCGATGCCGATCGACAGCCGGAGCAGCCCGTCGCCGATGCCCTGCGCCTGCCGCTCCTGCGGCGGAAGATCGCGGTGCGACGACTGTGCCGAGTACGATACCAATGAGAACACATCGCCGAGCGTGGTTGCCGGTAGCACCATTTTGAGCGCATCCATGAACGCAAATGCCGCCCGCCGCTCAGTGGGCCGGAGATCGAACGAAACCATGCCGCCGAAAAGCCCGCCGAATAACTGCGCTGCTAAGCCATGTTGTGGATGCTCAGGCAGGCCCGGATAGTACACGCGCGCGACATTCGGCTGTGTTTGCAGCCAGCGCGCGACCGCTTCTGCATTGGAACACTGCTGGCGCACCCGCAGGCTCAATGTTTTAAGGCCCCGGCTCAGCAGCCGCGCCTCCTGCGGCCCTAGTGTCGTCCCCAGCAGCTTGCCGTACCGTCGCAACGTATCCAGCAGTAGGTTCGTCCGCGCCGTCACCACGCCGCCAAGCACATCGCCGTGCCCGCCTAGATACTTGGTTGCGCTATGCACCACCAGATCGACGCCGTGCTCGATCGGACGCAGCAGCACCGGCGAGGCCAGCGTGTTATCCACCACTACCCGCGCGCCCGCCGCGCGCGCGAGCTCCACGATCCGCGCGATGTCGAAGATCTTGAGCAGCGGATTCGAGATCGGCTCCAAAAAGACGATTGCCGGACGCGCCTTCATCGCCTCCGCCACCGTGTCCAGGTCTGTCATATCGCAGAACGTGACGGGCCAGCCCTGCGCGTCGAAAAATTGCAGCAGCAGCGTGCGCGTCGAGCCGTACAAGTCCTGCGCCGCGAGGATCGAGCACGGCTCCGGCTGCATTCCGCCGCGCGGCGTGCCCGCCGCCAGCAGCGCCACATAGATCGCCGCCATGCCCGACCCGAATGCCACCGCGCCAACGCCCGCCTCGATCGCCGCGACCGCCTGCTCGAAGCCGCCGACGGTCGGGTTGCCGTAGCGCGCGTAGACCAGCCCGTTTTCGTCAAAGGCCTGGTCGAGTGCCTCGGCGCTTGGATGCACAAAGGTCGAGGTTGCAAAAATCGGCATGGCCGTTGGACGCGCTCCCTCGGTCGGCAGATACTCGCCCTCATGCACCAGCCGCGTATCGAAGCGCCACCGATCGCTGCGCTCGTAACTCATGGCTCTATTCCTTTAGCGCGAAGCGATATACGCTCGATAGACATAATCCCAGACCAGATAGCGCGCGCCGATCAGCAGCAGAAACCAGCCGTACAACTTCTTCATCAGATCGTTGGAGATGTAGGGCTGGTTCGCAAACAGCGCTCCCAGCAGATTGCCGATGATCAGACCAATCGCCAGATAGACCGCCTGCTTGATGTCCATGTTGCCTTCGCGGTAGTAGACGAACGCGCCCAGGATGCCGATCGGAAAAATCTGTGCGGCGATCGATGTGCCCGTCGCGAACTTTTGGTTCAGCCCCAGCAACAAGACCATTGCCGGAACCATAATCGCGCCGCCGCCGATGCCGAACATCCCACCTGCGATCCCGGCTGCCAGACCAACCAGCAAGAGTTGCATAACGAGTGACATGTGACTCCTCTTTCCACTACGTTCATCTATCTTACACGATTTATCAGGCTGGCTGGTTTATTCGATGAATCAACATAACGCCAAGCGTGGTAGAATGGAAGCGCTACAGAATGATGGTTTGGACTATGAATGGAACTGCCGCCAATGCGTCGTCTGATCAGCCTGCCCGTACTCGCGTCGCCGAACTCCAGCAGCTTGATTCGATGCAAAACCTGCCGCTCGCAGAGGTCCGGCTGCTGGCCGAGCAGGCGATCCTGCGTGTGTTCGAGCCGCAGACAACGGTCATCAGCGAGGGCGATCCCGCTCGTCATCTGTTCCTGATTTTAAGCGGCGCTGCCGAGCAAACCATGCGCGATCACGAGGGCGAGGATGTGATCCTGGCGCTGATGGGTCGCGGCGACCTCTTCGGCGAGGGCAGCCTCTTCGGCCTGCGCTACCGGCGCACAAGCGTGCAGAGCGTAACCCGGCTCTATGTGCTGCAATTCAAAGCCGCCGCGCTCCAGCCCCACGCCGATCAGCTTCCCCAGTTCTTTAGCTCGCTGCGGATGTGTTTTCGCGAACGCCTGCTGCAAACCACGCTCGCGCGCGTATCGCTGCTTGCTCCGCTCACACCGGTCGAGCGCCTCGACATCTCGCAGCAGCTCGACGATCAGCGCGTCGAGCGTGATACCGAGATCATTCGCGCGGGCGGCGTGAGCGAGGGCCTGTATATCATTGCCGAGGGCCAGGCCGTCGTGATCCACAACGACCGCAAGATCGCCGTGCTTGAGCCGGGCGATGTCTTCGGCGAGATGTCGCTGCTCGACGACGAGCCGCACGAAGCGACGATCGTCGCGCTGACGCCGGTTCACCTGCTGATTCTACCCCGATACACCTTCGATTACCTGATGGCTCGTCGCGCCGATGTGGCCGAGGGACTGGCTCAGCTTGCCCAGCAGCGCAGACGCCGCGACCGTAAGCCTGAGCATATCACGACGATGGAGCGTTTGATCGAGACAGGGATTGTTCGCGGCAAGATGGCGCTGGCTCGTCAGCCGGAGCTATGCGATCCCGACTGTCGGCGCTGCGAGGATGCCTGTGGCACACGCTTCGGCCTGCCACGGCTCGGTTTCAGCGGGCAGATGTTCGATACGCTTGAGGCCGCCGATACCTGCCGCCATTGCCAGTGGGGCGCGGAGTGCGTCGAGGCCTGCCCGGAGGATGCGTTTCGCCTTAACCAGGAGGGTCATCTGATCGTTACCGACCGCTGTACGGGCTGCGGCGCGTGCGTCGATGCCTGCCCCTATCACGCGATCAATCAGGTTCCGATCTACCCGGCCTCGAATACCCTGCTCGGCTGGCTGCTGCGTCATACCAGACATGTCGAGCCGGTGCTGCTGCGCGCCAATAAATGCGATGCGTGTCACGGCTACGACGATCACGCCTGCATCAGCGCGTGCCCTACCGGCGCGTTGCAGTGGATTCCGGTTGAGCAGCTTTTACAGACGAGCGCCGAGCGCCACCAGGACGATCTGGTACGCGCTCATTAAGCAACAAGCACCATCCGCTCACGGATGATGCTTGCCACAGTCGTCGATGGCGCGTCGGGGTCGTCACTCGCCCTTGATCTTGCTCGCCACAAGCTGGTTGATCTGCTCGGCCTCGGCACTCAGGTTCTCGGTCAGACGCCCAACCTCGGCGCGAACCTGATTGTTGTACAGCGCGTCCTCAATCGTTCGTAGGTTGATCTCGACGTTGAGCAGCGCGCTGCGTACCGCTGCCTGAGCCAGCAGCACGGCTACGCCAATATCGCTGACCGCCGCCTGGTTGCCGCGCTCCGCAACCGGCGAGCAGAGCGGCAAGATCGCCGCCGCCGCACGTGCCGTCCGCAGTGGAACTTCTGTCGCCCGCTTCAACGATGCCTGAATCGCATCACGCCGGATCGCAATATCGGCGTCGGTGACACGTGGTAGCTTGTATGCCGCCGATAAGCGGTTGAACGCCGCGACATCATCCTCGGCAAGCTGCTGTAGCTCGGCCCGCAGCGACTCCGCCCGATCGAGGATCTCGCGCATCTCGTCCGCCGCCTGCTCGTAGCGCTTTCGCCCGATCGTCAGGTTGCAGACCATGCTGACGAGCGCCGCGCCCATCGCGCCCGCAACTGCCGCCGCCCCGCCGCCGCCGGGAGCCGGTGCGCCGCTCGCCAGAGCATCCAGAAACGCAGGGACCGATATATCAAGTGTTCGTTCTTCCATCATGTTAACTCCTGCATCTGCTTATCGATATAGACATAATATCACGAGATGTCCAACCGCGCGCCAAAGCTCCCACCCGGCGGCGCGCAGAATCTCAAATCACATCGATCACATCTCTATGATACTCGAAAACCTGCCAGATCTCTATGATCTCCGAGCCGCGCGGGTTGGGCAGATGCGCGTATGCCAGCTTGACGACCCCTGCTCCTGATTGTCATAAGCAGCGATGATGCCATGCATGGCTGATTCTGCATCGCTTCTTTTTCTCCTTTTTATCCGCCCAATGCCGCGCCTGCAAGCGGCAGCAGAACCCGTGGTAAGATGAGGCATCGGCGTTGCATGAAAGGGAATGCGCATGAAGATCGACGTTCTCGATCGCGGCTCGGTCGAGCTGCTCGATAAAATGGGCTCGGATCTTACCACCGTCGAGTCGGCTCGTGTCAGCTTTCTCAAAGGCGCAACCGAGCTTGGCGAGCGCGAAGCGCGGCTGGTTAAATACCTGGCCGAGCACGAGCACACCAGCCCGTTTCGTCATGCGCAGCTGATGTTCCGATTCAAAGCGCCCCTTTTCTGCGCCAGACAGCTTTGGAAGCATATCGTTGGCATCACGCCTGAGTTCGATCTGGAAGATCAGTTTACCGGATTCAGCGGCGGTTTCAAAGATACGGGCTGGAATGAGGCTTGCCTTACGGGAGATACCGAGATCACCTTTCTTCAAGGTGGCATTCGTGTTAGTCCGTACAAATTGCGGCTCGACCAAATTGTCGAGATGTGGCAGGTACCGTGGCGTAGAGAAAGGCTACAGCGAAGACCATTACGTGTTCTGAATGAACAAAACGGCGCGTTTGAAACATCCTATGTCAAAGAAGTATATGAGCGTGGCGTGCAAGATGTCTATGAAGTTGTGTTTTCCAACAACAAGCGTCTACGATGCACCGCTAGCCATCGATTCTTGACTGATAAGGGATGGATGACGTTAGGATCTGCGCTTGAGTTGCAATGCTTATCAAACGGTGTCGTAGCTTTTCGTACCGATCGTAAGTTCGTAGCTAATGGATTGCCTGTAGCAGGTAATGGTAAATATCGTGATAGAGAATGGATGGAGGAGCAACGTAAACAAGGTAGATCTGTTCAAGAGATCGCGGATTTAGCAGAATGTACATACCACACGGTACGCAAATGGCTCAGAATTCATAACCTGAAGTTTGCGCCAGAAGAGACTTACTTCAAGCCTGGTCAACGACCGTGGAATGTAGGCAAACGGTACAAATTTGGCCCAAACCCCTTTTCTCCTGAATTGTTAGCAAAGGTGAGAAAAGCCAGGTCGGGCGCTGCATCTAACTTCTGGAAAGGAGGAGTAACACCCGAACGAAAAAATATTGAACGCTGGACGACGGAACAGGGGCCAAACGTTCATGCAAAATTCGATTACACCTGCCAGCAGTGCGGAAAGCGTGGTGGTAAACTACATTCACACCACATTATTCCAGTTTGGTATGATGCGACAAAGGCTCGTGATTTTGATAATCTGGTTAGCTTATGTCACGAATGCCACCGCCGCATACACACCGAAAATCGAGAATTGGAGTTCGCTGAAGCATATCTAGGCGATAATCAAATAACCATCGATCATTCACGCCAACCTAAGAAAGCATCTCCACGGAGAGTTGTTCCGCATCTGGTAGATGTCGTAAATGTTACGTATATCGGCAAATTGCCCACGTACGACATTGAAGTGGAAACTCACCATAACTTTGTTGCGAACGGTATGGTCGTTCACAACAGCGGCAGATATGTCGAGTTGCAGGACGAGTTCTACATTCCAGAGATCTGGCGCGCGCAATCGGCCAGCAACAAGCAGGGCAGCGCCGGGCCGCTGGCGGAGCAGACGGGCGCGGCGGAGGCGTACCGGCAGGGGTTGGAGGCCGCGTATGCCGCCTACCAGCGCATGCGCGAGCTAGGCGTCGCCAAGGAGCAGGCGCGCATCGTGCTGCCGCAGAGCATCTATACGCAGTGGATCTGGACCGGCAGCCTTCAGGCGTTCCTGCACGTCGTCGATCTGCGCACCAAGCCCGACGCCCAGTGGGAGACGCAGCAGTACGGCCTCGCCGTGCAGACGATCCTGGCCGAGTATTTTCCTGTCTGTCTCGAAAAGTGGGAGCAGCGCAAACATTGAGCAGCGGCGGATCTCACCGCTGCTCAGCAAGATCTCAGGGGAGCCGCCAGAGCACCAGATACATCAGCACGCCCAGGCATAGAAACGAGCCGTATGAGATCGGGACATGCCGCGCGCGCTGGTAGCCCAGCACGACGATCAGCCCCACCGATGCCAGGCCAGCCATGATCATCCCGTAGAGCAGCGCGCCGCCGACATGCGCCAGCCCCAGCAGCGCGCCGATAAACATGCCCAGATACACATCGCCCAGGCCGAACGGCGCTTTCTGGCTGGGATACAGTATCCGCGCGATCACAAAGAACAGCAGGAAGACAAAGCCCGCTACCAGCGCGCCCAGCAGCGAGAGCAGCCAGCTTCCGATGATCCACTGGCCGAGCGCGACTCCGGCTATTGTCGCGACGACCATGATCAGCGTATCGATCAGCTTGACCTGCCAGTCGATCGCGGCGGTATCCAGCAGCACCAGCGTCGCCGCCAGCAAGAGGCCGAAGCGCAGCGACCAGCCGTAGCGCTGCCACAGCGCGACCGCCATCACCGCCGTCAGCACCTCGACCGCCAGCGCCAGCCAGGCGCGCTGCGTGAGCGCCCCGACCACAGGTATCCACCGCTGTGCTGTGCGGGGCCGAGACGCGGCAGCCGTCTCTGGCTCGCGTAGTTGCCGCTCGATGATCAGGTTCAGCAGCGTGCCAAGTGCCAGGCCGAGCAGAGCTATAAGAGCAATCACGTTCGTTCCTTTAATGCCTGTAGTACAGCCGCGCGCATCACGTCCACCGGCGCGGCTAAGCCGGTCCATGCCTCGAACGACAGCGCGCCCTGCTGCACCAGCATCTCAACTCCGTTCTGTGTGTGCGCGCCGCGCTGAGCCGCCGCCTGCAACAGCGGCGTATGGTGGTAGATCAGATCCACCACCAGCAGATCTGGCGTGATTAATTCCTCCGCGATCGGTAGCGATCGACCGTCCAGTCCAACCGATGTGGCGTTGATCAGCGCGTCTGCCTCGCCAATCACCCGGCCCAGCTCGGGATCGTCCGGTGCCAGCGCCAGCAGATGCGGATCGTCGTCGATCGTCGCCAGGCCATCCGCCAGCAGCGTCTCCGCGCGCTCCACGGTGCGATTCACAATCGTCAGCGCGTGGATACCGGCGTGCAGCAGCCCATAGATCACTGCCCGCGCCGCGCCGCCCGCGCCCAGCACCACCACGGCTCGTCCGGCTGGCTGAAAGTCTACCACCCGGAGCGCACGCAGAAAGCCTGGCACGTCCGTGTTCGAGCCATAGATCCGATCGTCGGGGCCGTGTACCAGCGTATTAACTGCTCCTACCGCCTCCGCGACCGGATCGATCACGTCGAGCAGCGGCAGCACGGCGGTCTTATGCGGCAGCGTGACGTTCGCGCCGCGCATGCCCGGCTGGCGTAGCGCCTCCACGCGCTGCGCCAGCTCTGCGGCTGGTGTGTGCCACAGCACGTACCGATCGGGCAGGCCATGATACGAAAATGCGGCGTTGTGGAGCGCAGGCGATACGCTGTGCCCGACGGGATCGCCGATCAAACCAGCAGAAGCGATCATCCCAAACCTGCCTGTTAATGAACAGACGACAACGGCACTATTCTACCGCTGTCGTCTTAGCCCTCAGCAACCCTTACTCGCTGGGACAGTTGAGGTACTCTTGCTCTAGCTTCTGAAACTCTTCCAGGTTCGCCGCGAAGTTATGCGCCTTCTCGCCACACTTGGCGACAAAGTACAGATCTTCCTTGCCCTCCACGCCGTCCGGTCGTAGTTCGCCGGGCCGCGCAGCCGAGCGCAGCGCCGTTTCGCCGGGATTGGCGATCGGCCCTGGGGGTAGACCCTGCACGCTGCGTGTGTTGTACGGGCTGGGATTGTTATTGATCTCTTCGATCGGCAGTTGATCGAGCTTGGGCCACCAGTCGCCCTCTTTGCCGAGCGCATATTGCAGCGTCGGATCGGCCTGCAAGCGACCGTTGACCTCGCCCGCGTTTGCGGGCTTGAGCCGGTTCCAGAAGATATACGCCAGATGCGGCATCTCGCTGTCGTTGGCGGCCTCGCGCTGCACGATCGAGGCCATCGTCACGATCTCGTGGACGCTCGGAGCGCCGGACGGCCCTTCGGCAATGATCTGCGTCTCGAATGCCTCAAACTTCGCATCGAAGCCATCGGTCAGCATCTTTTCGATGACCTCGCTGATCGTCGCTGTGGCTTCGATGCGGTAGGTATCGGGGAAGAGGTAGCCCTCAAGTCCCTGGCCTTCGGGGATCGATGACAGCCGCGAGTGTGTCTCTTTGAAGGGCGCGGCATCGCGGGCAACCGCGAGGAACTCCTCGGCGCTGGGCACGATGCCATCCTTCGCCAGTGCCTCCGCGACCTCCTCCATCCGCACGCCGGGGATGACCGTAAACTGCTTCTCCTCGGTGGATGGAGCGGTTTGCAGCGCCGAGATGATCTGGGCCATCGTCATGCTCTTGCTGAGCTGGTAGGTGCCAGCCTGAAGCTTGTCGGCTGCGTCCCGCTGCGAGACGAGCAGCCGGAACAGGAGCGGCTGGCGGATCAGGTCCCGCTCCTTGAGGTTGGCCGCAATCTCCGACATCGCCTGCCCAGACTCGATCGTAAACTCGACCGCCTCTTCGCTGTTGGCATCCACGGTGCGGGAAAGCTCATTTCTAATCAGCTCGCTGGTCGCACCGACGAGCACGCCGCCGATGATCACCAGGAACATTAATGCGCGGAATAATCGATTCAAAGGCTGCCTCCATGAAACGGCGGCATTATAGCAGCGTAGCATGGGCGGAGCAACCCGCCGCGACATGGTACACTGAGGCCGTTGCACGGTCAGACGAGCGATCAGGTCACTCGTCGTCCAGAACACGCCGTTATCAACATTGAAGCCTTTGCTTGAGGAGCTGACATGGCGCGTGTATTGATCCTTCATGCCTCAGTTGGTGCTGGACACAAGCGGGCGGCGGATGCCCTCGCCGATGCCTTTGCCCGTCGCTCGCCGGGCCAGGTGCGCGTTGAAGATGTGCTCGACTACACCAATCCGCTGTTTCGCGAGGCATACGCGCACTCGTATCTGCGCCTGACCGATAAGCTGCCCGCGCTGTGGGGCTACGTCTACGAGCAGACCGACCGCGATTTCTTCCGGCTGGCAACCGAGATGCGCACGCTGGTCGACTCGATCTGGGCCTGGGGTTTGCGCAAGCTCCTGCGCGAGTACGCGCCGCGCGTGGTTGTCTGTACGCATTTCCTGCCCGTCGAGGTGCTGGCGCTGCGCAAAGGCCGCGCGCGTCTGACACAGCCGCTCTACTGCGTCGTCACCGACTACGCCGCGCATGCCTTTTGGGCTTACCGCGATGTCGATCGCTATTTCGTCGCCACCGAGGAAACACGCCAGCAGTTGATCGAGCGCGGCGTTCCCGCAGGCGCGATCCAGATCAACGGCATTCCGGTCGATCCACGTATCAGCGCGCCGAAAACCAGCCCTGAGACACGGCAGGCGCACGGCTACGCGCTCGACAAGCCGCTGATTACGATCTTCGGCGGCGGCCTCGAGCCAGGCCGCGTTCGGGTGATCGTCGAGGGGCTGCTGCAACAGGGCCTCAACGGCACACTCCTGGTGGTCGCGGGCCGCAGCCGCTCGCTGCTCAGCGAGCTAAGCGACCTGGAGAGCACTCCGCAGACGGAGCTGCATAAGCTGGGCTTTATTAACTACGTCGATGATCTCGTGGTCGCCTCCGATGTGGTGGTGACGAAAGCGGGCGGTCTTACCGTCTCGGAGGTGCTGGCGCGCGGTCGGCCCATGATCATCATCGATCCGATCCCCGGCCAGGAGGAGAGCAACGCCGATTATCTGGCGGGCGTGGGAGCCGCGCTCAGCATCCGGCTGCCGCAGCACGTTCCATTCGCGGTCATGGAGCTGCTGGCCGATCCGCGGCGGCTGGCGGCGATGGGCGATAGCGCGCGTCGCGTCGCGCGCCCGCGTGCGGCTCTGGAAATCGTCGAGACGATCCTGGCAGACATCGGCGAGCGCGCGATCTAGGGGAACGAGAGAACAAAGACGCGGGTGCCCTCTGGGCATGAGCACCCGGAACAAAGAACAAAGGGAGAGCCAAGCTCTACGTCTCCCCCTCGCCTGCCGCAGCGGGAGAGGGGTGCTGAGCGTAGCGAAGCGGGGTGAGGGCCTTGCCAAGAACCAATCTTGAACTCAAAACTTGGAACCGGAAACTCGAAACTTGGAACTTGAAACTTGAAACTTGAAACTTGAAACTTGAAACGCGGCGGCTAGATCCACTCGAAGCGCAGCTCGACATCGCCGATCTTGATATGATCGTCCTCGCGCAGCGGGTGCGGGCGATGCGGCGGCAGCGGCATGCCGTTGAGGATCGTGCCGTTAACGCTACCCACATCGGTCAGCACATACTGATCGCCGCGTCGCTCGACCACGGCGTGCCGCCGCGAGGCATGTCCTCGATCGTAGTCGGCCAGATCAAGCTCAGGGTAGTGATTCTGCGACGGGTCGCGCCGACCAATCCGGCAGGGCAGCGCCGACAGGGGAAAATCCCAATTACCGCGCGGCGTCGTCACGACGAACCGGGCGGGCGGCAGCGTCGGCGCTGTGGAGAATGGGGCCGGCGTCGTCGATCGTACCGGCTGCACCCCTGGCGTGACCGCTGGCGTGCTGATCACGGGCGCGGGCGCGGCTTGTGGCAGCGGCGTGCCGCACGCAGCGCAGAAACGAGCGCTGGGCTTGTTGGCGCGCCCGCAGTTGGCGCAAAAACGGGCCTGGCTGTCCGCGCCATGCGGCAGGATCGTCACCGGCTGCGGATCGGGCTGTCGCACCGTTGGGCCAAGCGCCGCGACCGGCTGCGCCCGCGCGCGCTGTGGTACGACCGGCGCGGAGGTCCGCTGCGTGGCATCCAGCTCGACCGGTGCTGGCTGCGCGCCAAGGTCGGGGAGCGGCTGAGCAAGACATGCCTGCATTGCCTGCTCCATCTCCGTGGCCGAGGCGAAGCGCTTCTCGCGATCCTGCTGCATAGCACGGATCACAATTTGCTCCGTCCGCGACTGTACCGGCGGATTGATCGCCTGGATCTCGCCAGGCTTGGGCGTGTACAGCGGACGCGGCGGCAGATTCGTCAGCAGATGGTAGAGCGTCGCGCCCAACGTATAAATATCGGAGCGCGCGTCGGTCTGGCCTTTGCCGTACTGTTCGGGCGGCGCGTAGCCAAACGTCCCAATCGCCACGGTATCTTTCGACTTGCCGTGTTTGTGAGTGCGCGCCACGCCGAAGTCGATAAATTTGATTGCGCCTTCGGGCGTCAGAATAACGTTCGCCGGCTTGAGATCGCGGTAGATGATCGGCGGCTGCTGATTGTGCAAGTAGCTCAGCACACGCGCCATCTGGATCGTCCAGCGCAGCGCATCTTGCTCGAACGCGGGTGCATTCGCCTCACGCAGCCGTTTCTCAAGTGTCTCGCCGTTGACAAACTCCATCACCAGGTATTGTCGGCCCTGCCACTCGAATAGCTCAAGGGCACGCACGGCATTCGGGTGATTGATCCGCAGCACCATCTGCGCTTCTTGGGTAAAGAGCTGGCGGCTTTCGATCAGCTCCTCTGGCTTGAGCGCTTCCGCAGGACGCTGCTCTTTCAGCGCCCAGATCGAGCCGTCGGCCAGCCGCCGCGCGCGGTATACCACGCCCATACCGCCCCGCCCTACGACGCTGAGAACTTCGTACTGCCCTTGCTGCCCCGCAACGACGGTTCCGACCGGCAGTTGATCGACCACGTATTCCTCCTGACAGCGCATACCTGGATTGCTGCTACGTAACCATAATCATAGCATACCGCGTCGCCCTTGAGAGGTATCGTAGCAGCCCTCGAATGTGAAATTTTAATCAAAATCGGCATTTAATTGTACATTTATAGCCCATTATCCGCCATGCGCCCGGACCAACGCCCGACGGCTCCGACCTGGTACGCGGACGTTGCCTTATTGCGTGACGAGAAGCCGGTTGCATACGTCTCTATAGCTGACGTAGGCGCAGCGCGGAATTTGTCGCCAATCTGTTAATCGGCGTTGGAACTTTCTTCACAACTTGATCGTTTAATCAAGATACACCCTTTGCATGACAGCAGAATAAGCGTTGGTACTGTACAATACAGACACGACGAAGGATTATGTGATGGTGGCACAAACGGCTCCGCTCATTGCAGGACGATACCAGAGAGGCACGCTGCTCGGCAGCGGTGGCTTTGGTGCTGTGTACCTTGCGACGGACGAACGTTTGCAGCGGCCAGTTGCCATCAAAGTCTGCTCTACACGGCGGCTCCCCCCTGATGAGGCGGCTGAAGCAGCTCAGCTCTTTCAAAGCGAGGCGCTCACCCTGGCGCGCTTGCGGCATCCGGGTCTTACCGCTATCTGGGACTATTTTAACCAGGATAACGACTGGTATCTGGTCATGGAGTACGTGCCGGGTGAGACACTCCGCGATCTCCTGCGGCGGGTAGCAGGGCCGCTGCCACAGGCCGAGGCGCTCGACTACGCTCGGCAGCTCTGCACCGTGCTCACCTACCTCCACAGCCAGTATCCGCCGGTCGTCTTTCGTGACCTGAAGCCGGGTAACGTGATGGTCACGCCTGAGGGCCAGCTCAAGCTGATCGACTTTGGCATCGCGCGGCTCTTCTCGCCCGATAAAGCTGCCGATACCGCCCAGTTCGGCACGCCGGGCTACGCGCCGCCGGAGCAGTACGGCGGGCAGACCGAGCCGCGCTCCGACATCTACAGCCTGGGCATTCTGCTGCACCAGATGCTAACTGGACATAACCCAACGTCTTCGCCGTTTATGCTGCCGCCTGCACGCTCGCTCAATCCGGCCATTCCGCAATCGCTAGAAACGTTGATCGCGCGGGCGACAGCCTACGAGATCGACGACCGCGTGCCGAGCGCCGAGGAATTTTGCCGCGCGCTGGATGTCGCTATTGCCCGGCCAATGTCGGCGATGACGGCCCCGGTACCCCGGATCGCGCCGACAAACACTGTGCCCCACGCTACCACCGGCCCGATCACCAGCAAGCAGCTTTGGTCGCCCAGCCCGCGCCAACTGCCAAGCCGTCCACGAGCAGGCGGCCCTGCTCGCGGCATTGTGCTGATCTTACTGCTGATGGTCCTGCTGGGCTCGCTTGGCGCAGGCGCGTACCTGCTGCAATCGCAGATCGCCACCTTCGCGCGCGATCTCTTCGCGACGAGCGCCGTCTCCGCGCCGCTGAGCCACGAAGAATCAGGGCTGATCGTCTTCTCGGTGCGATCCGACGATGGAGCCGAGAATTTATACCGCAAGTATGATAAAAAGGTGCGCCCGCTGACGTCGTTTCAGCCCGGCATCAGCGCGAGCCTCCCGTCGATCTCGCCCGATGGCAAGCAGATCGCGTTTACCCGCACCGCCAGCGGCAGCGATCAGCAGGTCTGGCTGGTCGACGCAGATGGCGGCAGCCTGCGTGCGCTTCTGCCGAACAGCCAGTTCGCACGCGCTCCCGAATGGTCGCCGGATGGCAGCACGATCGTGCTTGAGGTGGCGACACCGGGCAACGAGATGCGGCAGCACGATCTGGCGCTCGTCGATGTCGAGACAGGCGCAATGCGGCTGCTCGTAGCCGACACAACCTGGGAGGGCGGGCCGACGTGGTCGCCGGACGGCAAGCAGATTGCGTATCATGCGCTGAGCAGCGGCACGGGCTGTATGCGGCTGTTCGTCATCACCGTCGATAGCGGGCACATGGAGCAGCTCACCGGCTTGAGCGACGAGGCATGCGGTCAGAAGGGTGATGGTGCCTTCTGGGCCGACTGGTCGCCCAATGGCCGGTATCTCGCGTTTGGTCACAAGCTCCGCAACGTAGAGCGACTGGCGCTGCTGGATACGGCAACCAAAGCGGTGGAGATCCTCGATACCGGCGCGCTGCCAGCAGGACATCCTCGCTGGTCGGTAGACGGCAAGCACCTGCTCTTCCATCAGGCGCACGACGACGTGTTATCGCTTGCGCGCTACGACCTGGAGACAGGCAAGACCACGCCGGTCGATACCTCGCACTCGGACTCGCACCTGGCCGACTGGCGCTGAGCCTGATTCTCGCCTCACAGCCATCCAAAAATGAGCAGCGCCCGTGGAGCGTTCCACGGGCGCTGCGCGTTCGATACACGAATTAGTAGATCGGCAGGTAGCGATCGATCTCCCACTGCGAGACATAGAGCCGGTACTCGTCCCACTCCTGCTGCTTGGCCTCTATGAAGCGCTCGTAGATGTGCGGGCCGAGCGCCTGCTGGATCACCTCATCGCGCTGTAGCTCCTCCAGCGCATCGCCCAGCGATCCCGGCAGCGTGGTCAGCGCCCGCTCACGCGGATCGATATGGTACAGATCCTCCTCGGCAGCCGTCGGCGGCTTCAGGCCGCGCTTGATGCCGTCCAGACCGGCCTTCAGCATCACGGCAAAGGCGAGATACGGATTGGCCGACGGATCCGGGCAGCGCAGCTCGATGCGTGTCGCCTGCGTGCGGCCTTTGGTGATGCGCGGCACACGCACCAGCGCCGAGCGATTGGTCTGGCCCCAGCTGATATAGACCGGCGCTTCATAGCCGGGAACCAGCCGCTTGTAGGAGTTGACCAGCGGCGCGAGCACTGCCGACATCGCCGGGGCGTGTTCGAGCAGACCAGCGATATAGCTCAGCGCAACATCCGACAGCCCGCGCTCTTTGCCCTCGCCGTAGAACATATTCTTGCCGCTGCGGACATCGGCCAGGCTCTGGTGAACGTGCATGCCGGAGCCGTTGATGCCCGCGATCGGCTTGGGCATGAACGTGGCGTACAGGCCGTTCTTCTGGGCGATTGCCTTGAGCGTGGTGCGGAAGGTGACAGCGTTATCGGCGGTGCGCAGCGCGTCGCCGTACTGAAAGTCGATCTCATGCTGGCCGATCGCGACCTCGTGGTGGCTGGCCTCGACGACGATGCCAAAGCCTTGCAGCGCCTTGACCATCTGCCGCCGAATATGCGTGGCGTAATCGGTCGAAACATCGAAGTAGCCCGCGGCATCGTGCGGGATCGGCTGGAGCGAGCCATCGGGGCCGGGCTTGAACAGAAAGAATTCCAGCTCAGGGCCGGTGTTGAAGCGGAAGCCCATGTCGGCGGCTTCGGCCAGCACCGTCTTGAGCGCGCGGCGAGGATCGCCGGGGAACGGATCGCCGTTGGGCGTGAATACATCGCAGATAAAGCGCGCAGTTTTGAAATCGGCCTCGCTCTCCCAGGGGATCAGCGCGTAGGTATCCAGATCAAGCTGGAGATACATATCGCTCTCAGCGATACGCGCAAAGCCTTCGATCGACGAGCCATCGAACCAAACGCCATGATCGAGCGCATCCTCGATCTGTGTGACGGGAATAGTGATGTTCTTGATGATGCCGACGATGTCGGTGAATTGCAGATTGAGAAAGTCGACCCGCTGCTCTTTCACCAAGTCGAGGATCTGTTCTTTGGTATAGCTCATAGCCTCACCTTTCTGTGTATACAGCCTGTGGTACACGGTGTTTTCCACCAGAAAGACTACCGATGAGCAGGCTAGAAAGCTATAGCCGATCGATACAAAAAGCATGAGCACTCTTTTGTACGATCCGTACAAAGTGCTCATGTTGTTTCGAGTTCTTGGTTCTTGATGGAGGCCCTCACCCCCGGCCCCTCTCCCATTGCCTGCGGCATAGGCGAGGATGCGTATTGGGTTCTTTCCTCCCCGGCTCGCGCCGCTACGGCAGCGGCACCGGCGTCGGGGCCAGCGGCGGCACCGGGATCGACTTCTCCTCGTTGAGGTAGATCGCGCGACCAAGCAGCCCAACCTGAACCTCGTCCTCGGTTCCGGCGTGCTCAGGGTGGAGCTCAAGCCGCGCGCGCTGGAAATATTGCACCGTGTGATAGCGTTTCGTCTCCGGCAAAATCTCGATCACCTCGTCGCTGATCGGATAGCCGAAGACGTCCAGCCCGCCATGAGCCAGCCAGTAATCCAGGAACTTGCCGCGCACGCCGTGCGCCGTTTCGGGAAAATACCACAGGCCGGGCCGGTTGGTGAAAAAGCTCTGCTGCGGAAAATCGCGTCCGTCGGTGTACTCCATGCCGACCAGCGCCGACTGGACCTCGTAGGGCGTTCCGGCATACTCCGGCCAGTGCTCAAGGCGCGTGCGCTCGAACCACTGCACCTGTCGCCCGTTGACCGTGAGCGGCGGGCTGATCGAGTTGCCGAAGACGCGCAGGCCATCGTGCGCCAGGTAGAAGGGCGTGAAGATCTGGCTGATATTCGGATCGATGGTCGGGCCGGGCGTGGGCACGACATCCGCGCCGACATTGGGCAAGCCGCGTCCAGTCTGCTCGGCTGTGGCTTGGAGCGAGCCCTGCGCCGCCGAGCCGACCGGCGTTGCCTGGGGGCCGTCTCCGCCGAGTACGGGCGTTAGCACCGACTGGCCTGTGTTGTTGGCTGTCGCGGCAGTGCGCTCGCCCCGGGCACGACCAAATCCCGGCAAGCGGTCGTTGATTGCCAGCAGAAAAAGCAGCAGCAGCAGAATCACCAGGCCGATGACCAGCTTGGACGGCGCTTCACGATTGGCCTCGGCACGCTGCTCGCGGGCGCTATTGACCGTCGCGTCGGCCACCTCGGAGTCGAGCTGCTCGCTGATCGCATCGCGCTGCTGCTCCAGCTCAAGCTCGGCAGCCCGCTGGGCGGCAGCCTTGATCTCCTCTTCGCGCACGCTTGGCAGCTCGGCGTCTAGCTTCTTGCGGTACTCGTGATCGAAGAGAGCCTGTTCATCGGCAGTGTAGCGCTCTTCAGGCATCGTCTAAACCCCTCCGGCATTGCGTAGCTGCGTGGCGAGCGCAGCAAATGCCGCGTGATCGGTGGTGCCGGGCTTCCACATCCGCAGCGCGTAATCGCCCTCCCATCGCGGAATCATATGCATATGGTAATGAAACACCACCTGTCCTGCCGCCGGACCATTGTTTTGCAAAACGTTGATCCCATCCGGCTGCAAACCCTGTTGCAGAATGCGCGCCACAGTTTGCATCGTACGTGCGGCAGCGGCCAGCGCATCGTCTGGCAGGCTAAAAATATCGGGGGCGTGCTGCTTTGGTATCACCAGCGTATGCCCACGGGTCGCCGGATTAATATCCAGAAACGCCAGCGTTGCCTCGTCTTCATAGACCTTATGCGATGGGATCTCGCCTCTGGCGATCCGGCAGAAAATACAGTCCACGGCTCCTCCAAGGTGATCAATGATGTGTGTGTCCGCTCGATCGGACACGACGATCGCTCATCGTCTGAAGCGCTCGACGACCTCGGCCCACGGCCAGCAGTTGACGATCTGTTCGGCGCTGGCCCACCCTCGGCGCGCCGTGAGCACGCCATATTCGATCCCGGCCAGCTCGCCGGGCTTGTGCGCGTCGCTGTCGATCGCGATCGGAATGCCCATCTCGATCGCGCGCTTGACGTGCTCGGCATCCAGATCGAGCCGTGGATACGCGCCGTCGACTTCCAGCACGGTGCCAGTCTCCGCCGCCGCCGACAGCACCGCATCCAGATCGAGATCCGCGCCCTGACGCCGGAGCAGCAGCCGCCCGGTTGGATGGCCGATACAATCGACGTGCGGATTGTGGATCGCGTTAAGCACGCGCCTTGTCACAGTGTCGCGATCCTGGCGCAGGCTGACGTGCAGCGAGGCCACAACCCAATCGAGCGTGGCGAGCACATCGTCGGGCAGCGCCAGCGTGCCGTCGGGCAGAATATCGACCTCGGAGCCTTGCAGCAGCGTAAAGTTGATGCCTTGGCGCTGCATCTCGGCGTTGACGGCATCGATCTCGGCCCGCTGCTGCCTGAGCCGCTCCGCGTCCAGCCCGTTGACCATGCCCATGTAAAAGCTGTGATCGGCGATCACATAGTACTCGTAGCCGCGCGCCAGCGCAGCCGCTGCCATCTCGGCAACCGTGCCGCGACCGTCGCTCCACTCGGTGTGGGTATGCATATCGGCGCGGATCTGGTGTAGCTCGACCAGCCGTGGGAGTGTGCCGCGCTGCGCGGCCTCGATCTCGCCCCAGCCCTCGCGCAGCTCAGGCGGAATCCAGGGCAGCCCAAGCGCCTCGTACAGCGCCGCCTCGGATGGCGTCGGCAGAAGCTCGTCGCCGCGCCACAGCCCGCCGTCGCTGAGAGTCAGCCCGCGCTCAGCGGCCAGCGCGACCAGCCTGGCGCGATGCGCGGCGCTGCCGGTCCACATCGCCAGCGCCGCGCCCCAGCTATCGGGCGGCACCACGAAGAGCGAGCAGGACTTGCCGTTATGCAGCCGCGCGTCGATGCGCTGATCGGCAGCCGTCTCCACCTGCGCGATCTGCGGCAGTGAGGCGAAGGCGTTGAGCACGGCCTGGGGATCGACAGCCGCCGCGACCAGATCGAAGTCGCCGATAGTCGGCGCGGCGCGGCGCAGCGATCCAGCGTGGCTGGCCTCGGCAAGCCGGGGATAGGCAGCGTGCAGCGCGCCGATGAGCTCGTGCGCGACTGGCAGCATCTCGCCGAGCAAGAAGCGATCGGGAGCCGAGGGCTGGTAGGCCAGGCCCTCGATGATGCGAGCTTCGAGCTTCGGCCCGAAGCCTTTGATCGTGCGGAGCTTGCCGCTGCGCGCGGCAGCTTCGAGCGTCTCCAGATCGGTGATCTCAAGCTCGCGGTAGAGCCGCAGCGCGGTCTTCGGCCCGACGCCGGGTACGCGCATGATACGCAGCACGCCATCGGGCACCTCCTCGCGCAGCCGCTCGCGGAATTGCAGCGTGCCGGTCGTCAGCAGCTCGGTGAGCTTGGCGGAGATGGCAGGCCCGACGCCGGGCAGGTCGTCGAGCGTGCCCGCCGCGAGGTGATCGTACAGGCTCGTCGGCAGCTCCTCGATCATGTCGGCGGCGCGAGCGTAGGCCTGGGTTTTGAAGCGATTCTCGCCAAGCACTTCCATCGCGTCGGCGATGTCGCGGAAGACGAGCGCGACTTGTTGATTTGAAAACTGCATAGCAGCGATCTCGTTTCTCTTACGCTAGTATAACAGCGCTTGCAAGATTAACGCCGCCGTAGCAGCCGGTGATCGGGGAATCGCAACAACAGGACGCGAACAGCTCGCGTCCTGCTGCGTTGCCGTTATTGAAGCCGCGATCTACGGCTCGGTGCCCCAGATCAGCGTGCCGTTGCGGTAGAGCGTCACTCTATCCCAATCGGCGATTGTGGTCTTGGTGACATCAAACGAATAATCGTTGGTTTCGTCGTAGGCGGTCCAATCGCTCTTGGCGACGCGGCCCTGGATCTCGCCGCTGTTCGCGCCGGGTGCCAGGCTGCGGGGAGTGCCCGTGAAGCCGATTTCGAGATAGTGGTCGGCGTTGGCGCGGGCCGTCGTCAGCTTGACAACCTGCCCGGTCACGCTCGCGCAGCCGATCTGTGCCCAATCGCAGTAATAGGTCTGCGGCTTGGCGCTCTCGGCGGTGAGCCAGTAGCGGATCTTTAGCTCGCTCAAGGGCACGGTCGTCACGCCGGTATTGACGATCTTGAACCAGGGCTTGAGCTGGCTATCATTCGCGATCGTATCGGCGGTGCGATACTGCACCTTCAGGCTGGTCGTCGGCGGCGGCGCGGGGCTAACAGCCTCCGTCGCGACCAGCGCTGCGCTAAAGACCAGGCCGGAGTTCCAGTAGATCGCATTCTCGTTGGTGGTCCACTCAGATGCCACATCGATGTAGGCCTTGCCCTCGAAGCGCGAGAACCAGCGGCCCTCGTACATGTTTGGACTACCGGCGAGATAGCCTTTGGGCAGACCGGCGCGGTTATCGTAGCCCCAGATATTGGAGTAGATCGCCGAGACGCTATCGCTGCCGTAGCCAGACACTTAGCTGAAGCGGCGCGGATTCACGCCCAGGATATAGTTCAGGTTCGTCTGGGCGGCCTGGGCGATCAGGCTGTCGTAGGTGCCCACAAGCTGGCTGCCGACCGCGAGCACCAGGGTGGTGTTGAGCACCGCCATATTGCTGCCCCAGTAGTAGTTATAGTCGAGCAGCGTGTTGCGCCAGACGCCGTTGGCGGCGCGGCTAAGCTGCGTGTTGCGCCAGGCGGTGAACCTGGTTTTGAACCAACTGACAACGGCACTGTCGGGCGCGCTCGACTTCAGGTAGTCCAGAAACGCGATCATCGCCATCGATTCGACGCCGTGCGCGTTGCCGGTCTGCGAGTCCCACACCGAGGCGAAGCTCTGGTAGTTGGCGAGGAAATAGGTGTTGTACTGCGCCTCGCCTGTCGCGCGGTAGAGCGCCGCCGCCGCCCACAGCCGGTTGTCCTTGTCGCCGCTGTCGGCGCGGCTAGCGCGACCGAGGTAAGTTTCTGGTGGGGCAGCGCGATTGGTAAAATGATCGATAGCGTCAGTGCTACCATCAGCAGTGAATGCCGCCCAAGTGACGATCTTCGGCTTCGCACAGTCTTTCCTTCGTTGAAAGTGGTAGAAACCAGGATAACGAAGATCTAAAGACCGCTCGCCGGACGATAGTCACAGGGCTGATTCAGGCTTAAGGCTGAGCGCTCAGGCCGCCGCGCTTAGGCAGGGCGAAACCAAGTTAAATATCAATGGCCTGATGACGATCGCTGGTGGAGCGACCGTCACCAGGGCGAGACGGGCTTAGGGCTCGGTGCCCCAGACGCGAGTACCGTTGCGGTAGAGCGTCACACGCGACCAGTCGGCAAATGCGGTCTTGGTCGGATCGAAGGAGTAGTCGTTGCTCTCGCTGTAGTTGGTCCAGTCGCTCTTGCTGAAGCGGCTCTGGATCTCGCCGGTGCTGGCACCAGGCGCGAGCGTGCCGCCGGTAAAGCCGACTTCCAGATAATAATCCGCGTTGGTGCGCGGCGTGGTCAGCTTGACGAAGCGGCCCGTCACGCTCCCACAGCCGATCTGTGCCCAATCGCACCAGTAGTTCTGCGGCTTATCGCCGTCGACGGTGTACCAGTAGCGGATCTTGATCTCGCTGAGCGGGATACTGCTGGTGCCGGTGTTGACGAGCTGGAGATGCGGCTTGATCTCGTTATTGCCCGCGTTGGTATCGCCCGCGCGGTACTGCACCTTCAGGCTACCCGTCGCTGGCGGCGGGGTCGGCGTCGGATTCGGTGGCGGGGTGGGCGTGGGCGTCGGATTCGGCGGCGGGGTCGGCGTCGGCGTTGTGGCCGCGACCGGATTGTACATGTTGCCGCTCATGAAGAGCAGCGCCAGAATTCGCAGGTTATCGTTGTAGTAATTGCCGTTGGTCAGGCGCACGGTTTCATTCCACATCGCGGTTTTATAGGCCGAATCGGTGGAGACGATCGCGCCTGATGCTGCCGGAGCGACGAACGCCGCGTTATGCCACTGGCCGATCAGCGAGCCGTCGAGCCGGTAGCCGTCCTTGATGTTGGCCGCGCCGATGCCCTTGAAGAAGGCGTTGATCTTATTCAACTGCGCAGTTGCGCGCGAGTCGCAGTACCAGGCCGCGTCCTTCGCCAGCCGCCACGGGACGCGCGTCGCGTCGTAGGTGTAGTTGTAGCCCATGTTCGGAGCGGGATCGCCCGCTGCGGTCGTCCAGTCTGGCTGGAGGCCGGTAGTGCCTGCGCCGGTCTTGGCGTTGACGTTGGCGATAATCTGGTAGGACGAGTTGACCACCGAGTCCCAGCGCGCGTCGCCGGTGTAGACCTTGAAGACCTTGTAGTAGCCCGGCGCGAAGTATGAGGGATTAGTGACACTCGATCCGCCCCACTGATCGCCCGGCTTGAGCACATTGCTGCCGGATTCGACCTCGTACTGCATGATCCGGCTGATAAAGTTCTTGGTTTCGGTGGTGTAGCCGCCCCACTTCTTGTCGGCGACGATCAGCGCCAGCGCCATATCTTCCTCGGCGTCGGTCGCCGCGCCGGTACCGATCACGTTGTTGTTGGCATCGATGCGCCAGTGCATCAGGCCGTTGGCGTCGAAGTGGCTCTTGGCGTAGCTCCACAGCCCGTTGAAGGTTGTCCGATCGTTCATGTAGGCGGAGAGCACCATGCCGTAGCCGATGCCCTCGGAGACGGTATCGTTGTTGTTTTCGGGCCGCCTGACGCGCAGATAGCCGCCCGCTCCTGAGCTGGTGACATACGTACTTTTCCAGGTGTTGTAGCTGTTTTGCAGCTCGGTGTTGGCCGCAGCCTGATCGGGAGCCATGCTCGACGCGCAGGCGTAGGATACGGTCGCGGCGGAAACGCCTGAGTTCCCGGTTGTGCCCAGGAGCAGCGCAAGCGACAGCGCGCCCGCGATCACTCCTTGCGCCATATGCCGACGTGTGATCATCGGGATCTTCCTCCCCTTGTTGTAGTCAGGTATTTTACCATTCTTTGACTTCTCTAGCGCAGCATCGAGGAGCCTGTTGTGAAACCACGATCTACGGCTCGGTGCCCCAGACGCGGGTACCGTTGCGATAGAGCGTCACACGCGACCAGTCGGTGAAGACGGTCTTAGTTGGATCGAAGGAGTAGTCGTTGCTCTCGGTGTAAGTGGTCCAGTCGCTCTTGCTGAAGCGATTCTGGATCTCGCCGGTGCTGGCGCCGGGCGCGAGCGTGCCGCCGGTAAAGCCGACTTCCAGGTAGTAGTCGGCAGTGGTGCGCGGCGTGGTCAGCTTGACGAAGCGGGCAGTGATCGTACCGCAGCCGACGGTCGCGTAGTCGCACCAGTAGTTCTGCGGCTTATCGCCGTCGATGGTGTACCAGTAGCGGATCTTCAGCTCGCTCAAGGGCACGCTGGTGGTGCCGGTGTTGACCACGTTAAAATGCGGCTTGATCTGGTTATCGCCGACATTGGTATCGCCCGCGCGGTACTGCACCTTCAGCCCGCCGGTCGGCGGCGGTGGGGTGGGCGTCGGCGTCGGGTTTGGTGGCGGGGTGGGCGTGGGCGTCGGGTTTGGCGGCGAGCCGCCCTTGAGCTTCATCTGCTGCGCGGCATTGGCGAGGAGCGTTGCGGTGCTGCTAGGATAGTACACCGTAAAGCCGTCGTAATCGGGGTAGAGCGAGCCGTTATCCTGCACGCCGGACAAGATCCAGAACATCCAGCCGTTGCCGCTGTTCTGATAGACGGTATTCGTCCAGGTCTGATAGACACCATCGCGCGTCGCTTTGTTCTGGAAGCCGAACTCTTCCAGCACCGACGGCTTGCCGATGGTCTGGGCGGTGCTGATATGATCCCTGATCCACTGCGTGCCCCAGGCGTCGGTTTTGCCCCAGTGATCGGGATAGAGATGATAGGTGCCGAAGTCGATCGACGGGATGCGGAGGAGCGCCTCGAAGTCCACGCCATCGGCGGCGTTGTAGGGCCAATCACTGCCGCGTCCCCAGTTTAAGAAGCCCTCATCGCCCACAGCGACCATATGATTGGGATCGAGCTGCTTGATATAGGCGGACATCTCCGAGGTCCAGTTGGTGATCGTCGTGGTGGTGCAGGTGCCGGAGGTGGGCTTGTTGGCGTTGATGCAGCGCGGCTCGTTCGCTAGCTCCCAGGCGAAGATCGCCGGATCGTCGCGGTAGCGCACGCCGGTGATCGAGTTGACGCGGTTGATCAGATGCGCGGCCCAGTTCTTGTACGCCTGCTTGACGCGGGCATCCGTATAGAACTGATCGTGGTAGGGCAGCCCGTACCATGTGACATACTGATCCATGCCGCCGAAGTCCTTCCAGTTATTGGTCAGGACGACCGTCACTTTCAGGCCGAGCTGCCCGGCCCTGGCGAGCACGTAGTCCAGCTTTTGCAGGCCATTCGCGCCGTTGTTGTAGGCTGGCCTGCCAGCGGCCCTGTCCCAGTACTGGAAATAGATTCCGTCTTTCTCGCCTGAGCCGTCCACATTCGGCACCGAGCCGTCGAGCGAGCCTCGGTCGATGAAGGCCCAACTGCGGATCACGCGCAGATTCATCGAAACCGCATCGTTCAGCACATCGTCGACCATCAGATTCGACTTGTAGATCAGGTAGTAGTTATTGGTGCCGCCGAAGTAAAACGGCCTGCCATCCAGCACAAAATTCGTGCCGGAGCGTGTCACGAAGGACGGAGCGGCCAGCGCGCGCTGGCTGAGGCTGGCCTCGCGGCCCACGATCAGCCCAAGCACCACGACGAGAGTCAGCAGCGCCCGTGCTATATGGCTTCTTGGTTGTCGTCTCACTGCGATGCCTCCAGGGTAGAGCAGCGTAAAAATAACAGCGACAACAGGCGGCCTGGTGACGGTCGCGCCACCTGCGATCGTCACCAGGGCGAGACGGGCTTAGGGCTCGGTGCCCCAGACGCGGGTACCGTTGCGATAGACAGTGACGCGCGCCCAGTCGGCAAATGCGGTCTTGGTCGGATCGAAGGAGTAGTCGTTGCTCTCGCTGTAGTTGGTCCAGTCGCTCTTGCTGAAGCGGCTCTGGATCTCGCCGGTGCTGGCACCCGGCGCGAGCGTGCCGCCGGTAAAGCCGACCTCCAGATAATAATCCGCGTTGGTGCGCGGCGTGGTCAGCTTGACGAAGCGGCCCGTCACGCTCCCACAGCCGATCTGTGCCCAATCGCACCAGTAGTTCTGCGGCTTATCGCCGTCGACGGTGTACCAGTAGCGGATCTTCAGCTCGCTTAGCGGGATACTGCTGGTGCCGGTGTTGACGAGCTGGAGATGCGGCTTGATCTGGTTATCGCCAGCATTCGTATCGCCCGCGCGGTACTGCGCCTTGATCGAGGTGGTCGGGGCAGGCGACGGCGAGGCCGACGGATTCGGCGTGGGCGTTGGCGAGGGCGTGACGCCGCTAAACGGGAACTGAATCGTCACCAGCAGATCGTGCTTGGCCTGATGGATGCTGATCCAGTCGTCCAGCAGCAGACCGCCGGTATCGCCGGAGTTAGGATTCCACGACCAGAAGGTCCAGCTCAAGCCTTTGGCCCTGATATAATCGCGCAGCTTGCCGAGCCACTGCTGGTCGGAAGTGGTAGCGTAGCGCGTGCCGAACTCGCCGATCATGATCGGCGCGGTGCTGGCGTTGACCAGATAGCCCCAGTTCTTGTCCCACACGCCCGGCAGATTGTTGGGATAGGTCGGGTCGCTGAACCACGGCTGCGGATAGACCGACGCCGGGTAGTCGTGCGGCGAGTAAACCAGCCGGTTGGCGACATTGAGCCGGATCGGATAGTCGCGCGCGCCCTGGAGATTGCCGCCCCACCACGTACAGTCCGCGCCGCTGTAGGGATCGGTGTTACCGCCGGGACCGTGGCACTCGTTGCCCTCGACCAGGATCAGCAGGCTGGGATTGATCGCCAGGATCGCGTTGCCCGCCTTCTCGGCGGCTAAGCGCCAGTCGAGCGCGGGATTGCCGCAGCCCCAGCAGGCGCTATCGTGCGGCTCGTTGCGCAGGTCCATGCCCACGACGGTATCGTTGCCTTTGTAGCGGTTCGCCAGCATCTGCCAATCGCTGATCCAGCGCGACTCAGGATACGTCGCCGTGTACCACAGGCCGTTCTCCTGGGCGCTCACACCCGCGTTGGAGCGGTGATTGTCGAGAATGATCTTGATGCCGCGCGCCCGCGACCCCGCGATGATCTTGTCCATGATCTGGATCGAGCTCAGGCCGACCAGATCGGGATTTTTGGAATAGTCGATGCTGTTGGGCATCGCGCCGGGAGTGAGTACCTCGTTGGAGAAGGGCAGGCGGATCGTGTTGTAGCCGAGCCGCTGGATCTGATCGAGCATATCCTGCCAGTTGCGGGTCCACAGCCCATGCACGACGTTGTTGCCCGTCTCGAAGCCAAACCAGTTGACCCCGGCGATGCGCACCTCCTGGCCGTTGGCGTCGAGAATCTTATTGCCGCTGGTGCGCCAGTAGCCCGCTCCGGCAGCGCTGGCCGTGGGCGTTAGCGCAACGGATTGCCACAGCGCGGCGGCGGCGACGAGCAGCGCCGTAGTGAGCGCCAGCCAGCGCGCCAAAGGTTGGGATTTCATAGCTGCCTCCTTGCGATCCGCTCAACACCTGTGAGCAGGACGGGCGCGGATCGATCCGCGCCCGCTGTCTATGTTCGCCTTCGATCTATAGTGCCCGATCAATCCAATCACACAACGATCCTGGCATCGCGCCTACGGGAAGAGCCGCGCGTACTCAGCGTTCGCCAGCGCGATGTCGGCCTGTGCCCAGAAGCGGTGATAGCGGAAGGTCGGGGCCGCGCCGCCGCTGAGATAGGTCTGGACCCTGGCGAAGTCGGGATCGCTGCGGTACTTCGAGCGGATGCTCAAGAACGTGGACGACGAGCTGATCGTGTCGCCGTTGGGCATCCGACCGCTCCAGCCCGCCGGAACAAAGATCGGATCGTCGAAGCGGTTGTAGTCGGCGCGCACCTCGGCCACCGAGACGCCCTTGGGATCGCGGTACTTGAGCCACATGCGGTCGATCAGCTCCTTCGACAGCGTCTTGGAGGCGGTATCGCCCGACCGAGCGGCGTAGTACATCAGCGTCTTCGCCAGCGCGGCGGTGATGCCCACGTCCTGCGTCTTATCGACGACCGTCACCTTCAGGTTGGCGTTGTAGGTGCTATCGGCGGCGTTCCAGTTCTGCGTGGTCGCGTTCCAGTTCAGGCCAGGCTTGCCGCTCCAGCTCAGCGTCGCGGGGATTGCGTAGGTGCCGTCGGCGTTGAGCGTGGTGTTGGCCCTGGCCCAGGCGACCCACTTGTCGAGGATCAGCTTGGCCTTGGCGTCGCCGGTGGCGTAGTAATACTCCGCGACGCGCTCCATCGACCATGCCTGGAAGCCGAACCACTGGTTGCTCGGCGGATCGTGATAGACCGGCTTCTCGTCGTAGGCCATGCTGTAGAAGGTGGGCGTGCCCGCCGGTGGCATCGCGTACGCGCCCTGCCAGCTATTGGTCGCGCCGCCCGCTATCGCGCCGTTGGACGATTGCAGCCAGCGGTAGAACTCGATCTGCCGCTGCAAGCTGGTGCTCCAGTCGCGGGCCGCGTTGGGCGAGGCGGGCTTGAATGCGGGCTGATTGCTAAGCACCCAGGCGGCCATCGGGTTTTGATAGCCGAAGTGGTTGTGGCTTGAGCCGATGCGCCAGGCCCAGCCAGCGCTCGGATCGGCAGCACCGCCCCAGGCGTAATACCACGAGAGCAGGTAGTGCGCGCTGTCGTAGCCGGTGCCTGCGGGACAGCTTGTGCTGGTGCAGCCGATGCGCTTGAAGTACTTATCGAACATCGCATAGCGCAGGTAGTCGCCCATCCTGGCGGCCTTGGCGACCAACCCGTTGACGATCGGCGAGCCGCCCCGCTGATCGGCCCAGACCTTGGCCCAGTAGATCGCCTGGATCGCGCGGGCGTCGGCGTCGGGCGCGTTGGTGTAGCGCCACTGGCGGGCGTACGTCGCATCTTTGGTGAAGAGATCGAGGAAGCCATTGGGACCGCCCCACCTGAAGGCATCCCACGAAGGATGCGGCACCGTCTCCCACACCGACTCCTGCGGGCCGCGCTGGAAGGTGTTGATGTACGAGGGCCTGGTCGTGCCGTCGCCTCGGCTGCCGTAGCCGTACCAGTTATCGACATCGAGCAGCCAGTGCATGCCGTAGATGTCGGCGGTGCCGTAGGCGCTCCTTAGCTCATTGGCGATCGGATCGACGCCGACCGAAACGCCCGTCTGAAGCTGCGACGGATACTGATTGGGCGTGTCGTACTCGCTGGCGTAGGTCGCGGGCCGCGATGGGCTGTAGAAGCTGTTGGTCGGCTGGTCCGCGTTCGTCGGGATGATGTAGCGCTCCATGTTGGCCCAGGCGTTCGCTAGCGGCTGCCAGTTGCCGGTGACGCGGCCATACATCGCCTCAAGCCAGAGCCAGTAGCTATAGGCTTCGGAGGTCGTCTCGTGGCCGTGGTCGGGCGCTTCCACGATCAGCGTCTCGATCGAGTGGTAGGGCACGCCCTCAGGGCTGAAGTAGCCATTGGCCGGATCATGGATCTCGTTGTACAGCTCCAGAAAGCGGGCCGTGTACGGATCGTTCGGCGGCGGCGTCGGCGATGGACTCGGCGACGGATTCGGCGTCGGGGTTGCCGTGGGCGGTGGCGGCGTGGGCGTCGGCTGAGCGCCGCCCGGCTCGGTGCCCCAGATCAGCGCGCCGTTGCGGTAGAGCGTGACCTTCGTCCAGTCGGCGAAGACGGTCTTGGTCGGATCGAAGGAGTAGTCGTTGCTCTCGGTGTAGTTGGTCCAGTCGGTCTTGCTGAAGCGGTTCTGGATCTCGCCGGTGCTGGCCCCCGGTGCGAGCGTGCCGCCCGTGAAGCCGACTTCGAGATAGTAGTCCGCGCCCGTCACAGGAGCCGCCATCTTGACGAAGCGGGCGGTAATCGTGCCGCAGCCGAGCGTGGCGTAGTCGCACCAGTAGTTCTGCGGCTTATCGCTGTCGATAGTGTACCAGTAGCGGATCTTCAGCTCGCTCAGCGGCACGCTGCTGGTAGTGGTATTGACCACGTTGAAATGCGGCTTGATCTGGTTATCGCCAGCATTCGTGTCGCCCGCGCGATACTGCACCTTTAGCGTGGTGACACCCAGCGTGGATTGGGTCGCGAAAGGCAGGATCGAGAGACAGAAGATACACAAAATAATCGCAATCGGAAGCCGTTTCATCGAAACCTCCAGCCTGCTCGATGGTATGTGAGCAGAACATGCATCGTTTCTGCGAGCGTATGGGGGGTGACGATGAGCGCGGGCGCGGAAGATACCGCGCCCGCCGTTACGCTCTGGATTGCTATGGCTCGGTGCCCCAGACGCGGGTACCGTTGCGATAGAGCGTCACACGCGACCAGTCGGTGAAGACGGTCTTGGTGGCGTCGAAGGAGTAGTCGTTGCTCTCGGTGTAAGTGGTCCAGTCGCTCTTGCTGAAGCGGTTCTGGATCTCGCCGGTGCTGGCGCCGGGCGCGAGCGTGCCGCCGGTAAAGCCGACCTCCAGGTAGTAGTCGGCAGTGGTGCGCGGCGTGGTCAGCTTCACGAAGCGGGCAGTGATCGTACCGCAGCCGACGGTCGCGTAGTCGCACCAGTAGTTCTGCGGCTTATCGCCGTCGATGGTGTACCAGTAGCGGATCTTCAGTTCGCTCAAGGGCACGCTGGTGGTGCCGGTGTTGACCACATTGAAATGCGGCTTGATCTGGTTATCGCCGACATTGGTATCGCCCGCGCGGTACTGCACCTTCAGCCCGCCGGTCGGCGGCGGTGGGCTGGGCGTCGGCGTCGGGTTTGGTGGCGGAGTGGGCGTCGGTGTCGGATTTGGCGGCGTGGTCGGGGTGGGCGTCGGGTTTGGCGGCGTGGTCGGGGTGGGCGTCGGCTGGACAGGGCCGGGCTCGTTACCAAAGACCTTCACGCCGTTATCGTAGACCGTGATATTGGCCGCTTTGACCGGCGTAGCGCCCGGCGTCGTCGCGATGCCCTGGTACGACCAGTCGTTGGTGGGATTCCACGCGCCGGAGCTGGCGATGCGGAACTGAACTTCCTTCTTGTAGGCCGACTGGCCGCCGGGATAGATCTTGGTGCCGGTGCAGTTGATCGTCACGTAGTAGGTGCTGCCGGAGAAGAGCGTCGGGCCGGTAGGCGCTGAGCACTGGTTGTAGGCCGAGCTCAGCGTGATCATGCTCGGCGTCACGCCCGACTCCAGGGTGAAGTAGTAGCGGAACGAGCCTTTATCGAGCATGCGCGCGGGCCAGCCCGATTTATTGATCAGGATCGCTTTGATCTCGGTGTAGTTGGTGCCCGACGAGTTGACGCCCGCCTGCACATAGATCTCGTCGTCATCGCGAGTCTCACGCGGCGGGAACGAGGTCAGCGTCGTGCCGCCGTACTCCCGGTACATGCGCGCCAGCGCGCCGGTAAAGCCCGCGTTGTAGTCGGTGGCGACCTCGTTCATCACGTAGTCGCTGCGGCTGTCGGTGTAGCCGTCGCTGGAGTTGGGGCCCCCCACGAGCGCGCCGTAGAGCACATGGCGCTGGTAGCTCGGCTCGTTGATGTTGTCGGTCCACGAGCCGTGTGCGGTGCGGTGGTGCGGGTTCCTGGGAGCGTTGGTGCCGAAGCCGACGACGTAGCTGCTGTTGCGTGGGTTCGCGCCCAGCATATAGTTGATCTGGCGCGCGGCGAAATCGTGGTAGCGGGTGTAGAGCGCATTGGTGGAGCCCAGGTAGTCGGCATAGACCAGGGCAACGAACGCGGTATTGGCCGCGTAGCGCAGCGATCCCCACTGATCGAGCCAGGCCAAGCCGCCGGGCGTGTACGTCACGCGCGCGCCGTTGACGCCAACCGTCCAGTAGTCGAGCCAGCGCTGGGCGTCGTCCTTATACTGCTGCTTGCCGGTCAGCTTGGCGAGCAGCACATAGCTGCCGTAGGCTTTGTCGTCCCAGGCGTGCGTCCACTTGTACGACTTGACCGTCGACTGTGGCTCGGTGTTCAAGTTGGCGTAGTAGCTCTCGGCCTTGCTCAGGTAGGCGGCGTCGCCCGTGGCGCGATACAGCCAGATCGCGCCCCAGACCAGCTCGTCGTTGTAGCCGCTCCACGAGTTGTAGTAGCTCGCCGCGTCGGTGATGCAGCTTGAGTACTTGCCGCGATAGGTGTCGGCGAAGCTGTAGAGTTGCCGGGCATGGCTCAGCAGCGTATCGGCGTAGGCCGCGTCGGTCGAGCGGAAGACCATCGATGAGGCGGCCATCGCCGCCGCCGTCTCACCCGCGAGATCCGAGCCGGGGCACGAGGCGTCGATCTTGTAGGAGGGCCGCGCCATCTGCATCACTTCCGCCGGTCCCCACCAGGCGTGATCCGCGCCGCCGTTGCCGACCTGGCCGTATAGCTCGTTGGGCGCAGTGTGCGCGCGGATGAAGTAATCGTTGACGAAGCGCAGGTTGTTGAGTAGCTCGTCGAGCTGGCCGCTACTGGTGTAGGCATCGCGGTACTCGACCGCACCCCAGGCCAGCATCGTGGCCGAGCTTGCCATCGGGAAGCCGAACTTGACATGATCGCCCGCGTCGTACCAGCCGCCGGTCAGGTTCTTGCCGACGTCCGCGCCGTCGGTCATGCCGGAGTTGCCGCGCCACTCGACGCGGTTCCACGACGGTTTCGGGCCGGATTGCTGGGCTTCGTAGAAGAAGATCGCCTTTTGGAGCGCCTCGGCGTAGTTGTAGGCGGGCGCGGCCTGGAGCGAAACCAGGGGAAACCGCACCAGCGCGGCGATCAGCAGCACTGTCGCCAGTGGAATAGCGCGTCTGAGCACGCGCCGTGATCGTAGGTATGTGGTGGTCATCGAGAACTCCTCAATCGTTCTTGATTCATGCTGATTGCTACAGACACTCGACTTTGAGTAACCACCTCCGTTACTGCAATGCGCACCTCCTTCGTGAAGGCGCCTGATACTCACTCCTTCTCCACGTCCTCCTGATAGGTGTGTTTAAGGTTGAATCGCCAGGCGTACATTCCCGGCAGCCTGCTGCGGAGCAGTTCATCTGGTTATTGGTGGGGGGTGACGGCTCCGGGGGGAACGAGCCGTATGCCAGGCGGGACTCGTGCTATGGTCGCGCCTGGCTGGATGAGCGCTGCTTAAGCGTATGCCCGATTCATGAGCCTTTACAAAATCATCGGGATTGGCTCGTAGGGGCGTGCTGCCGCACGTCCTGGGGCGTATCCCATACGCCCCTACCGACATGACCCAAATAACGATTCAACTATCATTAACCGGGTCGACACATCATGGCCGCGCCGCACGATTGCCGGATCACGAGCGTAGTGGGAATGCGTCGCTGTGGCGGCAGCCCGTCCTGGCGCTCAAGCCGCCCGATCAGCAGCTCTGCGGCGGCAAAGCCCATCTCATAGATCGGCTGGTGCATCGTCGTCAGCGGCGGCGTCGCAAACAAGGCCGAGGGCAGATCGTCGAAGCTGACCAGCGCGATGTCGCCGGGCACGCTCAGGCCGGCCTCGTGGATCGCGCGGAGCGCGCCAAACGCCATCGTATCGCTCGCGACAAAAACTGCCGTCGGGCGCTGCGGCAGATTGAGCAGGCGTGTCATCGCCAGATAGCCGCCCTGCTGCGTGAAATCGCCCTCGACCATAATCTCAGGATTGATCGGCAGCCCGGCCTCCAGCAGCGCCTGCTTATAGCCGTCGCGACGGTCGATGCCTGCCGCCATATGCAGCGGCCCGTTGATCGTCGCGATGTGGTTGTGTCCCAGCCCGATCAGATGCATCACGGCCTCGCGTGCGCCCTCGCGGTTTTCGACATCGACCCAGCTCAGGTTGGTGAAGTAGGGATGCCGCCCAACCAGCACCAGCGGCGTGCGATCTTTCATCAGCAGCGGCAGGATCGGATCGTCGACATCGCTGGAGAGCATCAGCACGCCGTCGAAGTGGCGGCTGCGCAGGATGCGATTGTAGAAGCCCTGCTCCAGATCGGCTGTCACCATCGAGAGCATCAAAAAGTAGCCCCGGCTGGTACATGCCTCGGTAATGCCCTGGATCACATGCGGAAAGAACGGATCGGAGAAGATAACGGCGGCGCTGCGTGGAATCACCAGGCCGATCACGTTGGTGCGGCGGCTTGCCAGGCTGCGCGCGGCAGCCTGTGGCGCGTAGTCGTTCTCGCTGATGATCCGCAGAATTCGGTCGCGTACGGCGGGCCGCACGCTGGGATGATTGTTCAACACCCGCGAAACCGTGGAGCGAGAAACGTCGGCCAGCTCAGCGATTTGTTCGATCGTCAGTGTCGTCATATGGGAGCGCTCTCAAAGAAAAAGCAAATTTTGGGCAAAAACCCCCAACTTATCCACATGTTGATAAGCTTGCTGTGGATAAGCTGCTACGATCAGCGTGCGATGGTCAAGATCCTGCGCTGGATCTTCTGCTCAGGCTATGTTCTGGCGCTTGGTATCTGCGTCTCGTCGATTTCTGTTGGGACCGCTCCCAAAGCTGGCAATACTATATGCGATACCGGCGGCATTTGTCAAGAGGGATTTTACGATTTTTGGTTGTGGCCTGATAGCGCAGCGTACGTTTGCTTATAGCACATTCTTAAGAATCTCGCTTAAATTCATACTTGACAATCTTAATTAACTAACTTATATTGTAGCTAAGAAATAATACGACAAAGCTCTTATCCAGAGGGGTGGAGGGACCGGCCCGGCGAAGCCCCAGCAACCGAACGCGGCGATATGTCAAGCGCGTGCGCAGCAGCGAGGCTAAGCACCATCCGCCAGATCGCTCGCCCACGGTGCTAATTCCGGCAGATCGTTCTGGAAGATGAGAGGTTGTCGCCGTGGTGGTGCGCGTAACGTGCGCCATGCTGCGAGCCTCCGTCCCGTGGACGGGGGTCTTTTTTGCGGCAAAAGCTCGCGCCGCCTGGAGCGCCGACGACAACCGATCGCCGTAGGTATGCAGCGCGCTGATTCGGTTGATGGAATATATCTGGAAGGTGATAGGTATGCCAGAGAATGCACAAGGAGCCACAACGGCAAGTCTCTCGAAGGTCGAGGACCTCAAGCTCGATAGCCAAGGTCTGGCCGGGCAGCTCTGGGAGGAGCTGGCGGACGAAGCCACCGATCGTGTGTCGGAGGACTCGTACCAGCTGCTCAAGTTCCATGGCAGCTACCAGCAGGACGACCGCGATGTGCGCAAGGTGCGCAAGCAGCAAGGTCTGGATCGCGCGTGGTCGTTCATGGTTCGCACCAAGTTTCCGGGCGGTCGGCTGACCGCCGCGCAGTATATGCTGGCCGACGACCTGGCCTCGCGGCTTGCCAACAACACACTACGCATCACCACCCGCCAGGACTTTCAGTTTCACGGCGTCGGCAAAGCTAACTTGAAGACGCTGATCCGCGAGCTGAACGAGCGCTGGATCTCGACCTACGGCGGCTGCGGCGATGTCGCCCGCAACACGCTGACCTGTCCCGTGGCCGATCTACTGCCGGGCAATACGTTCGATTATCAGGTGCTCGCCCAGCAGATCAGCGACCGGTTCATGCCCGACTCGACGGCCTACTACGAGCTGTGGCTCGACGGCCAGAAGATCATGGCCGACGGCACCCGCGTGGATGTGCAGCCAAAGCGTGACGAGTCGTTCTACGGCCCGACGTACATGCCGCGCAAGCACAAGATGGGCATCGGCCTGCCGCACGACAACTGCATCGATCTCTTCACGCAAGACCTGGCGCTTGAGGCGATTCTGGCCGACGACGGCGAGCTGCAAGGCTTCAATCTGGTAGCGGGCGGCGGCCTGGGCAGCACGCATGGCAAGGCCGAGACGTTTCCCCGGCTTGGCGATCGGATCGGTTTTGTGACTGCGGAGCAGGCGTTGGCGGTGCTCGAAGTGGCTACGGCGATCTACCGCGACTACGGCGACCGCACCAACCGGCGTCATGCGCGGCTGAAATATGTCCTCGAAGATCGCGGCGTGGCCTGGTTCCAAGACGAACTCGCGCATCGGCTTGGCTACCGCCTGCCGCCTCCGGCTGAGATCGGCCACTACGATGTTCACGATCATCTCGGCTGGCAGCAGCAGGCCGATGGACGCTGGCTGGTTGGTGTCTGGATCGAGAACGGACGCATCAAAGACACGCCGACGCATCCGGCCAAGACCGGCCTGCGGGCGATCATCGAGGAGTTCCAGCCGGAGATTCGGCTGACCGCGCAGCAAAATCTGGTGCTGGTTAATATCAGCGCCGCAGACAAGCCGCGCGTCGAGGCGCTGCTGGCGCAGTACGGCCTGCTGACCAGCGGCGGCACGCTGAGCGAGCTGCGGCGCTACGCGATGGCCTGTCCGGCGCTGCCGACCTGTGGCCTGGCCGTGGCCGAGAGCGAGCGCTACCTGCCGGATTTGATCGGCGAGCTTGAGCAGCGCGGCTACGGAGACGATCGCGTCTGGATTCGGATGTCGGGCTGTCCCAACGCCTGCTCGCGTCCGCCGACAGCGGAGATCGGCATCGTCGGGCGCAGCTTGAATCTGTACAACGTGTATGTTGGCGGCAGCTTCGCGGGCACTCGCCTGGCGCAGCTCTACCGGGCCGATGTTCGCGTCGATAATCTGGTGGACGTGCTGGCCGACGCGCTCGATCAGTGGAAGCAGCGCCGGAGTGGCGATGAGGCGTTTGGTGATTGGGCGGCGCGCGAGCTGGTTGCAGCTTGAAGTAACGCTCGGCCCGATCACTTCCGACAATACTGGCTACACAATCCTGCGCGGCAGCGCGCCGGGCAGGATCGTACACCTAGCATGAGTTTTTGGTGGAAGCAGGATGTTAGACACATTGCACACGCCCGGTCCTGAGGCGGCTGCCCTGGAGCAGTGGAACGTGCTCTTCAGGACGACGACACCACAGACTTTGTTGGCCTGGGCCAGCCGCCAGTGGGACGAACACATGGCACTGACCTGCTCGTTCGGCGGCGCTGCTGGCCTGGTGCTGCTCGATATGATCGCGACGGTCGCGCCGCACACGCCGGTGCTGTACATCGACACCGGGCTGCTCTTCGACGAGACGTACCGCCTGATCGATGAGATTCGCCAGCGCTACGAGATTAACCTGATCGCGGTGAAGCCCGCGCGCACGGTTGCGCAGCAGGCGCTCGAAGAGGGCGAGTCGCTGTGGCGGCGCGACCCCGACCGCTGCTGCGGGCTGCGCAAGGTGCAGCCGCTTGGCGAGGCGCTCAAGCCGTATGCGGCATGGGTTACGGGCGTGCGGCGCGGCAACAGCCATAGCCGCGCCAATACCGCGCTGATCGAGTGGAGCAGCAAGTACCACCTGATCAAGCTCAATCCGCTGGCCTTCTGGAACGAGCGCGATGTCTGGCGCTACATGCATGAGCATCATGTGCCGTACAACCCGCTGCTCGACCAGGGCTACCGATCGATCGGCTGCTACACCTGTACCAGCCTGCCCACGAGCGACGCGCCGCGCTCCGGGCGCTGGGCCGGCTTCAATAAGACCGAGTGCGGTCTGCACCTTGAGCCTGCCTGAAATCCCGTATCCAATCCTGAAATCACGCTGCGCACCGACGCGAAGGCTGTCAAGGCCGACAGTGACCGGATCATCGTCGATCCGGCCTCGGCGGGGCTGTGCCCTGCGCCATGTCGGTGTGGAAGACTGATCAAGAAATAGAAGGAGCAAACTCATGGCCCAACTCAAGCCCAACCATCCCAACACGATCGAGCGGATCAAGGCGGTCCGCGTGGGCTTCTCGCTGGATTGGTGGTCGGTGATCGCGGCGGGCGTGCTGGCGCTGCTGGTGATCAGCGGACTTTTGCCGACGATCTCTTGGTGATATACCTGTTATCGACAGGACGTACGCGGTCGCTGGTTCACCAGGAACATGATAGCCTGCGGCAGCATGGGACGACCCAAACAAGGCGTTGCACCGCTCTGCCGCAGGCCCATCATGCTCACCGCGTAACGCCTGTTATTGAATACATAGAGGAACTATGACTACTGCGATACATTCGGAAGGAGCCCGGCGCGAACCGGCCCCGTTGAATCTATTCGCGCGGCTGCTGCGGCTGGTGCCGGGGCTGGCGCTGCTGCTCGGCATCGGCTACGCGGGCAAGCTGGCCGAGGTGAGCGTCAAGGGCTTCGCCAAAAGCTCGAATCTGTCGCTGCCCAACATCGAGTATGTGCTCTGGGCGATCATCTTTGGGCTGCTGATCGGCAACCTGTTCGGCAGCCGCAAATGGTTTCAGGTCTTCGATCCCGGCATCGCGACCTACGAGTTCTGGCTCAAGCTCGGCATCGTGCTGCTCGGCGTGCGCTTTCTGCTCTCGGATGTGCTGAAGCTCGGCGGCGTTAGCCTGCTGCTGGTGGTGCTGGAGCTGGCGCTGGCGATCGGGATCATGATTGGCTTCAGCCGCATCTTTGGCCTCGGTCCCAAGCTCACGGCGCTGCTGGCGGTCGGCTCGTCGATCTGCGGCGTCTCGGCGATTATTGCCACGCAGGGCGCGATCGACGCCGAAGACGAAGACGCATCGTTCGCAATCGCGGCGATCCTGGCGCTGGGCGCGTTCGGCCTCTTCGCCTATCCGCTGATCGGCCATTTCTTCGGCATGAGCGACCATGCGTTTGGCCTGTGGACCGGCCTGGCCGTCGATAACACCGCCGAAGCCTCGGCGGCGGGCGCGCTCTTCTCCGACGCGGCAGGCAAAGTAGCGGTGCTTGCCAAAACCACGCGCAACGCGATGATCGGATTTGTGGTGCTCGGCGCGGCGCTGCTGTTTGCGGCGCGCAGCGGTCGCGAGTTTCAGGGATCGAAGGCCGGATTTATCTGGAGCAAGTTTCCGAAGTTCGTGCTCGGCTTTCTGCTCTTCTCGACGCTGGCAAGCTTGCAGGTCTTCGACAAGTCGCAGACGACCAGCCTGGCGAATCTCAGCCGCTGGGCCTTTCTGCTGACCTTCGCGGGCGTGGGGCTGCGGACCAACATCGGCGAGCTGCGGCGGCAGGGGCTGCGTCCATTTATCGTCGGGGCGCTGGCGGAGCTGAGCGTGGCCGCCGCGACGCTGCTGCTGGTGCTGGCGGTCGATAAGCTGATCGGCCTCTCATAACGGCTCGCTGCCTCTCCTGAGCGGGCGTCGATCGATGATGATCGGCGTCCACTTTTTTTGCCGCTGGCCGCTCGTCCTTTTGCCAGGCAAGCCTTGCCGATCGGTTGAGGAGCACCAAGGACCGCACTCTTTGACGAAGCCATAGACGCTACGTTAGAATAGCGACAGCTTCTAGTATCCTCAATCGTTCCGAATGCCCCAAAGCAAGGAGGCTCATGTGGCGCAAGCAAGTGTAGATGATGTTAAGACCGAGCGACCAGGCCCGGTGTCACAGACGATCGTTCGCCGTGATACGCAGGTGCTCGCACCTGTCTCTGGGCGCGTCTATCCCTTTGTGATGGAGCGCGGCCTGGGCTGCGAGGTATGGGATGCCGACGGCAACCGCTATCTCGACTTCAACGCCGGGATCGCCGTGGTCGCGACCGGCCACTCGCATCCACGGGTGGTCAAGGCGATCCAGGATCAGGCAGCGAAGTTTATTCATATGGCCGCCACCGACTTCTACAACGAGCCGCAGGTGCGGCTGGGCGAGAAAATGACATCGCTGATGCCAAAGTCGGATGAGTGGCGTATCTTCTTCGCCAACTCCGGCACCGAGTCGGTCGAGGCCGCGATCAAGCTGGCGCGCTACGCGACCGGACGCCAGGGGATTATCGCGTTTTTCGGGGCGTTTCATGGCCGCTCCTACGGCTCGCTCTCGCTGACGGCCTCCAAGCCGCGCCAGCGCGCGGGCTACTTCCCGCTGCTGCCGGGCGTCGAGCACGCCTACTATCCGAACCCCTACCGCCCGCCGCTGGGCAGCGATCCGTCGCGCGTCGTCGATACCTGCCTGGATTATATCGAGCATACGCTGTTCGAGACGGTGCTGCCGCCGGGCGAAGTCGCCGCGATCGTAATCGAGCCGATCCAGGGCGAGGGCGGCTACATCGTCCCGCCGCAGGATTGGTTCCCCCGGCTGCGCACGCTCTGCGACAGGCACGGTATCCTGCTCGTGGCCGATGAGGTCCAGTCGGGTGTGGGCCGCACCGGTAAAATGTGGGGCTTTGAGCACTTCGGCGTGATGCCGGACATCGTCACCAGCGCCAAGGGCCTGGGGTCGGGCATGCCGATCGGCGCGTGCATCGCGCGCAAGGATCTGACCGATAACTGGCTGCCGGGCGCGCATGGCAATACCTACGGCGGCAACGCGCTGGCCTGTACTGCGGCATATGAGACGCTGTGCCTGGTCGAAGAAGAGCTGATGGAGAATGCCCGCGAGGTTGGGGGGTACATGCAGGCATGCCTTGAGCAGATCGCGGCGCGCTCGAACAATATCGGTCAGATTCGCGGCAAAGGCCTGATGATTGGCTGTGAGTTCGTCAAAGACAAAGCGACCAGGGAGCCGGATCACGACGGCGCGGAGCAGGTGATGGTCGATGCGTTCCGGCGCGGCCTGCTGCTGCTGACCTGCGGCAAGTCCACGATCCGCTTCTGCCCCCCGCTGGTGCTCACCAGGGAGCAGGTCGATGAAGGTCTGGCGATCTTCGAGGAGACGATCCAGGCGGTCTATTCGCGCTAGGTGCCGGGCCACGACGAGGACTACGAGGACTCTCCCTGAGGGTCCTCGTTTCGCGTCTGCCGCGCCGCCCACTCATGCCGCAGCAGCCCGTACAGCAGCATATCGTAGCGCCGCCCCTCGCGATGCAGGCACTCGCGGTACACACCTTCGCGCTGAAATCCGAGCTTATCGTAGAGCGCAATTGCCCGCTCGTTGTAGCCGAAGACCGTGAGCTGCACGCGGTACAGGTTAAGCTCAAGAAACGCGAAGCGCAGCGCAAGCTCCATCGCCTCACAGCCGTAGCCTTTGCCCCGGTGGATCTCACTGCCGATCACGATCGCCAGCCACGCGGTCTGATGAGTCCACAGCACGCCATCGATCTCGATACAGCCGATCAGCGTATCGTCTCCCATCAGCCGCACGCCGAACAAAAAGGAATCCGATGCCTTGTGATGCTTGGTGATCCATTCGGTGAGGCCGCTCTCGGTTCTGGGCCGCGCAGGCAGCGCGTCCAGCAGCCGGAGCAGATTGTCGTCCTGGTACCAGCGGATCATCGTTGGGACATCATGCAGCGTGCAGGCGGTGAGCTTGACATGCGTCCCATGCAGTAATCGTCCAGATAACACAGGCATTCGCCCTTTCTCAAGGTTTAGCATATGCAGGATTGACTGATCTCGCGCTGTTCCATCCTGGTATCGAGGGTAACGCTTGCTCCACTCTTTGCAAGTAGCACTAGCATACGACAGATCCGGCGCTCTGTCATGCGGACGCACGAACACGGGAATATAGGGAAGAACCAAGACGCCCATGCGGGTGCCATGCGGGTGCTATGCGGGTGCCATGCGGGTGCCCTCTGGGCATGGCACCCGCATGGCACGTGGAACTAAGAGCCAAACGAACAACGGCTTAACTCCCCTGTTCCTTTGTTTCCTTGTTCCCGTGCTGCCCCGACGCCTGCTCCCTGGAATGCTTCCTGAACGCGCTCCCTGAGCGTGTACTGGGGTACAATCGAAAGCAGACGCCTTAAGCGCGTCTGAACAGGAGGATGGGCATGGCGAGCGTGAATCAAGAGCGAAATAAAGTCGGAATCGTCGGCACGGGCATGGTTGGCGCGTCGCTGGCGTACGCGCTGATGCAGCGCGGCGTGGCGAACGAGATGGTGCTGATCGACGCCAATCGTGGCCGCGCCGAGGCCGAGGCGATGGATCTGAATCATGGGCTGCCCTTTGTGCGCCCGATGCGTATCTCGGTCGGCGATTACACCGATCTTCAGGGCGTTGCGGTGACGGTAGTCACGGCGGGCGCGGCCCAAAAGCCGGGCGAGACACGGCTGCAACTGCTGGAGCGCAACGCCTCGATCTTTCGCCAGATCATTCCAGAGATCGTCAGGCATAACCCTGAGGGCATCATCCTGATCGCGTCTAACCCGGTAGACCTGATGACCTACCTGAGCGTGCAGATCAGCGGCCTGCCCGCGTCGCGCGTGTTCGGCTCCGGCACGATCTTAGACACCGCGCGGTTTCGCTACCTGCTCGGCGAGCGCTACACCGTCGATCCGCGCAGCGTGCATGCCTATATCGTCGGCGAGCACGGCGATAGCGAGCTGGCGCTGTGGAGTCTGGCGAACATCGCGGGCGTGCGGCTGCGCGACTTCAGAGCGGCCAGCGGCATGGGCTATGACGAGGCCGAGCTGCACACGATCTTTGAGCAGACGCGCGATGCCGCATACGCGATTATCGAGCGCAAAGGCGCGACCTACTACGCGATCGGACTGGGCCTGCTGACGATCGTCGAGGCGATCCTGCGCGACCAGCATACGGTGCTGACCGTTTCCAGCATGATGCAGGGACAGTACGGCGTGCGCGACATCTGCATCAGTCTGCCGACGATCATCGGCGCGGATGGGATCGAAGAGGTTTTGAATCTGTCGATCAGCGCCGAGGAGGAGGAATCCTTCCGGCGCTCGGCGGCGACGCTGACCGAGCGCTACCGGCAGATTCCGCAGTAGCGCTTTGACACAGCCTACGGCGATCCAACCGTTCGCAGGATTGGATCGCCGTATGACGTGAGTGGTGACGGCAGCAAGACGATGCGTGTGCCACGCTACTGAGCGGACGGATCGTTTTCCATGATGCCGAACATGTTGCCCTCAGGATCGGTGCAGTACGCCAGATAGCCGATGCCTGGGATCGCCATCTTGGGCTCAACCACTTTGCCGCCCGATGCGACGATCTTGTCGACGTACTCGTCGACTGATGGTACGTCGATCGTGTTGATCGTGGTGGCGGGCTCACGGCGCATCAGACCGCCGTCGATGCCGGGCTGTGTGTTGCCGCCTGTGCTGATCAGCCAGTACTCTGCCGGGCCGTCCCACTTCTCAATCTTCCAGCCGAATACGTCGCTGTAGAAGCGGTTTGCCTGTTCGGGATCGTTGGCGGTGATTTCAAAATGAACTACACGTGGCATAACCAATCCTCCTTACGAAAACCTGCCATACGAGCGCACAATCTCCGGGGCGATACAGCGTGCTGCCGCGTGTCCTCGGAGCATAGCCTGAAGCTCCGCCCGCGCCGAACGTCTGATGCCGCTCTGCAACGGCGCTGGCGCTCGTGCGCGGTGTCTGGCGCCACACGAGTGTGCCGGCATGGATCTGCTGGCTCGGTGTCGATTGAAGCCTCAGGTGTGCGATCGGGTTGATGGTTGTATGATACGAAATCCACGTGTCAGCTACCGTCACAATCCAGGGCCAGCGGTTTAGATTCGGTGCCGGCATCAGGCGGGCCAGGGCGGCGCGTCACTGCTCCGGCGGATCGGGTGGCGGATACGACGCGGCGGGAGGCTCGCGCTTGCTGGCTGCGATGATCTGATCAAGGTAATGCCGCCAGTTAGCCTGGTTGGTGCGTGTCACCTCACGCACGCGCTGAATATCGCCCTCCTCGCCCGCGCGATACGCCTCAGCCAGCGAAGCCTGAAAGGTGCGCGCCAGCTCGGCGACCGCTTTGCGCAGTTCGCTGTTCATCTGGCGCTGGCGCTCCAGCTCCGTTTGCAGCCATGTCGTCAAGCGCCGCTGCTCCGCGAGCTGCTCTTCCAGGCTGGGTTGCTCTGCCATCGCTTCTGCCTTTCTTGCTATCATGCGGGCCTGCGTCCTCGTGGTGAGACAGAACGCTCGATCTTAATTGTACTCACCGCTGCAACCTTCCTGCCCGCTCCAGCTATGAGATCCGCTCACCGTGCGGCAGCCGCCGCGCGCCGCTCTCTTGCATAGGCTGACGGCTGTGGATATACTTCGCAAAGTTAACCGGCTCTAGCAGAGGAGGATGCCAGAGCAGTGGCATCTTCATCAGTAGACACACAAGAGGTTGTCATGTCCTTCAAGCCCTGGCTTCAGTATATATTGCGCACTACGGGTGTTCTTCAATCAGTCGACCAGTTGCGATTATGGCGGAGGCAGCTCACTCACACGGCATCGAATCGTCGCTTCACGCAGGAATATCCAGATTTTGCCGTTCCTCCGGCTCATCTCGCCTTCGATGCCTATAACACGATCGATTACGACGCCTATCGCCGCTATGGTCTTCAGGCCGCAACCTATATCTACTCACTGATCCAGCAGTATGGGTCGCATCCTACAGGAGATATTCTGGAGTGGGGCTGTGGTCCCGCTCGAGTTATTCGCCATATTCCGCATCTCATGGCTCCAGGCGAAGGGCGTGTGCTGGGCACCGATTATAACTACGAAACGATTCGGTGGTGCAATGATGCTATTCATACTGTGCATTTCCTGCCAAATACGCTGACGCCTCCGCTTCCCTTTCAAACCGATCATTTTCGTGCGGTGTATGCCATATCGGTGTTTACACATTTATCGGAAGATGTGAGTAATGACTGGGCGGATGAGCTGTATCGTATTCTACAGCCTGGCGGCGTGCTGATTGCCACATTACACGGCGATACGTTTCAATCCATGTTGCTGCCCCATGAAAAGCAAGCTTATCAGTCCGCAGGCGTTGTCATTCGCGGCAGCATCGAGGAAGGAAAGAAGATGTTCGTTTCCTATCACAGCCCAGCCTATGTGCGAACACGCTTATTCCGGCAGTTCGAGGTGCTGCATCATGAGTTGGGTCAGCCATCGACGCTTGGCTCTACCCAGGATGTATGGGTGCTCATGAAGCGATAAACGGGCATCCGCTCACGTGCCGCTGTGCCGTGTCGCTCGAAACATAAGGCTGGAAACTGTTGCGAATGCCTCACGGCGCCGCCGCACGATCCGCTGGGGTAGGTATCAGCCGCTTACGCAGGTAGTACTGCTGGTAGCCGCGTGGATAATCGTCGAGCACGCCGACGACCTCATAGCTCTGTTTTTGATAAAAATCGGGTGCCTGGAAGCTATGGGTGCTGAGGGTAATCACCCGACAGCCGCGCATCGCTGCCTCTCGCTCCGCCGCCGCCAGCAGCCGCGTGCCGTAGCCCTGGCCGCGCAGCCGCTCATCGACCCACAGAAAGCGGATCTCGCAGCACTCGCCCCAGGTCCAGCCGAACAGGCCCGCCTGGATCGCGTTGGCTTCGTCGCGCACAAAGATCGACAGGAGCGCGCCGTCGTCGATGCCGGTGCGCGCGATGTTAAACTCGTTGATCCGATCTTCCAGGTACTCGACATCCGATGCGGCGGGCTGGCTTTCGATTCGTAGTGGAACCTCACTCATCTTCGACTCCAAGTTTCGACTTCAAAGTTCAAAGTTTCCCTTGTTCCTTTGTTCTTTTGTTCGTTCCTGGTTCTTGGTTTTTCCGCGCTCTCACTCTGCAACGGGCTGCCACGCCTCGCGCCGCCACCCGATTCGCCGTCGCCCCCTGGCCGTATCGATCTGCGGCATGTGCTGCTCGACCAATGCCACTGTCTCGCGCACCAGCTCCTCCAGCTCAAGGCTCGACGCTCTGGCCTCGGCCTCAAAGAGGTATTCCAGCCGCGCTGCGAGGTTGCTCGGCGCGATCTCCAGCCCGGCGATGAAGTGACGCATCCGCTTGAACTGAAACGTCGTGTAATACTGGCGATTAAGCCCGGCGAGCACGCCCAGGATGTTTTGCGCGTTCTCAAGCGTCATCTGGTAGCGCCAGAGCATGGCATCGCGCGGCTCCAGGTACTCGGACAGGCCCCACAGCGCAGAGAACTGAAGATAGTGCTCGACCATCGCCCGTGCGAGCGCGTCGGGGTACGCGGCGGCGCGGGCCTGCCAGCGGCGGATCTGATCCTCGCCGTGCAGCGGGATACACTTGAGTATTCCTGATAGCGCCTTTTGCAGCGGCGATGTCACGTCGAGCTGCTCCAGAACCGTCGCCATGTGCTGCTCCCACGCGCCGATCGTCGAGTGCATCACCTGGCATTGCACGCCGTACACATCGTAAGCCTCCGCGATCGAGCCGTTCTGGCGCTCGTTGAACAGCCAGGCGTGGTTTGCGCCGCGATTGCCGCGACACGCCGCCGCCAGATCTTCCTCGGAAGGCAACTCGGCGTAGTAGGCGATCAGATCGAGATCCGATTGGTAGTCGGCGCTGCCGTCGGCGGCGGAGCCTGTCACCATGATCGCCTGGAGATGCGGGTGTGCGATGTACGGCGCCGCGACGTGTCGAGCAAGGCGGAGAATGTAGGTGCTGGCGTCATTCATGGCTGTCTCCTCGCCGGTGATGCCGTGGGCTTGTGGCTATTGTAGCAGGTGGCGCGACCAATACGCTCGGTTAAACGGCGATGCGAACGTGTCTTAGCGACACGTCCGCACCGCTCGCCCGACTGTTCTTCGCGGCGTGCTACGCGCTCTGGCTGCGGAACTTCTGGATCTCTCGCAAGTGATGCAGATCGTGGGCTAAAATACCGTAGATCAGCTCCATCCGGTTCAGATCCTCATCCCACGGCGCGATTGTGCGCTCCTGGAGCTCTTCATCGGAGCATTCCAGCAGCGTCGAGGCGTACTGTCCGTAGGCGGCCAGAATGTGATCGACGACCTCGTTCAGGTGCTTATCCGCGCGCTCAGCGACCATCTCCGCATTGAAATCGTCCAGCACGGCGCTGCGCAGCACCCAGTTCTGCTGGCCGTGCCAGTTGGCTAGCGTGCGAGCGCTCAGCTCACCCCATACGCTGAGGTGGCGCAGAATATCGAGGGCGCTCCACTCCGACGTGATCGCCAGGGCATCAAGATCCGCCTCCGATAGGCCTGTGGTGCAGGATATAAACGCCTGATAGGTGTCATGCAGCCGCTGGTGGACGTGCCGCCGCGTGAGTTCGGGTGTAGTCACGATGCCTCCCTTATGTGATTCATGCGCGATGCGTAATCGGTGTTTTAGCTTGTCGCATCGGCAGGCTTGAGCGCTGCCGCCTCGTGGGGCGCGATCATCCCCTGCAACACCTCTTTGAACTGCGTCTGTCCTTTGCGATTGAGCGACATCTCGCGCACCGCCAGCACCGAATTGTGCTCGGAGTCGTGGAGGCAGCGCTGGATGTATACTTCCAGGCTCGGTGTCGGCGTGCCGCTGCCGACGAGCAGCGCGCCTGCGGGCTGCATGTTGCCTGCTCTCACCAGCTCCATGAACTGCGCGGCGTTACTCATCGCGACGCTGCCCAGATGCTCGCTGCTGCGATACCAGCTCTGGCATAGCTCGCAAAACGGCTTTTTCGCGCTCGACACCGCAGTGCCCGTCGCAAAGCCGACGATCAAGCCTGCTTCGAGCAGCCAGTAGAGCCAGGTCAGCGGCTCGTTGAGCGTGATCGGATTTGTCGAGCCCACTCTGCCGATCGAGATGCCTTCCTGCGCCTGAAGCTTGAGGTAGCCGAAGAAGCCGCTAAAGCCGGTTTCCTCGGTCAGGACCAGATCGATCATCTCTTCCTGAAGCGCGCTGTCCATCGGCCCCTCACGCTCGACAAAGATCTGGGCAACTTCCCAGCGAAAGGATTGGTACGCAAGAAGATGAAACGTCGCGTAGAGCACCAGTCCCATCAGCAGGGCGCTGACGGCGCTGGCAAGCGGGCTGCGAATGTTCTGCGTGGCAATCAGCTTGGAGAGAATACCGCCGACCATCAAGCCCAGCCCGATCGGAAAAAGCAGAATCAACCAGAAGAGCTGCGCGACGGTAAAGGCGATCAGCCCGCAGATAAAACCGCCACAGACGATGGCGAGCAGGAGGAAGAAGATGCCGCGCGGTGGAACGCGGTTGCTCGGACGGTAGGATTGCAGCATGCATCGGCTCCTTGTGAGGCATGAGGAGTAGCGCAGATCCGCGCACGTCGGCGCGGTGCGTGGGAGAGTATAGCAAACGCTCGGCTATCTGGTGCCCGACGCAATATGGTTTGCGCGGGGGATCTTTAGCCGATCGGAGGCGGGACCGTGATCGGGCAGGCGTGGCCGATGAGCCTGCTCACAGGCTGTTTCGCAATACCAATTCGCGCATAACCCGTGCTATAATCGTTGCCTGCTGCATCGTTTCTCATAAGGAGGACACTGATGTCCGAGCCTCAGACCTACAAAAACTTCATTGGCGGCGAGTGGGTCGCCAGTGTCACCGGCCAGACGTATGAAAGCACCAATCCAGCCGATACCCGCGAGATCGTCGGCGTGTTCCAGCACTCGAACGCCGAGGACATAGACGCCGCTGTCCAGGCTGCCAAGGCCGCGTACGAGGGCTGGCGCTTGACTCCGGCTCCCAAGCGCGGCGAGATCCTCTTCAAGGCGGCTGAGCTGCTGCGCCAGCGCAAAGAGCAGTGCGCCCGCGATATGACCCGCGAGATGGGCAAGATCCTGACCGAGGCGCGCGGCGACGTGCAGGAAGCGATCGACATGCTCTACTTCATCGCGGGCGAGGGCCGCCGGCTCTACGGCCAGACGACGCCCTCGGAGATGCCCAACAAGTTCCAGATGAGCGTGCGCGTGCCGCTGGGCGTCTGCGGCCTGATCACGCCCTGGAATTTTCCGATGGCGATCCCGTCGTGGAAGATCCTGCCCGCGCTGATCCTGGGCAACACGGTGGTGATCAAGCCCGCCGAGGACGCGCCGCTGTCGACCTATAACTTCGTGCAGTGCCTGGTCGACGCGGGGGTGCCGCCCGGCGTGGTCAACATCGTCACCGGCTTTGGGCCGGAGGCGGGCGAGCCGCTGGTGCGCCATCCCGACGTTAAGGTGTTGTCGTTCACCGGATCGACCGCTGTGGGCCACCATATCACCAAGGTCGCCGCCGAGACAATGAAGCATATCTCGCTGGAGATGGGCGGCAAGAACGGTATCATCGTCATGGACGACGCCGACATCGATCTGGTGGTCGAGGGCGTGGTCTGGGGCGCGTTCGGCACCACCGGCCAGCGCTGCACCGCGTCGTCGCGGCTGATCGCCCATCGCGCCGTGGCGGATGAGCTTGGCCGCAAGCTAGCCGCGAAGGCCGAGACGATCAACATCGGCAACGGGCTGGACGAGGGCGTCACGATGGGGCCGTCGATCAACGCCGATCAGTATGAGATCGTCTGCGACTACGTTCAGGTTGGCAAGCAAGAGGGCGCGACGGTCGTCACCGGCGGCGAGCGCCTGACCGAGGGCCAGTACCAGCACGGCTACTTCCACCAGCCGACGATCTTCGGCAATGTAAAGGCGACGATGCGCATCGCGCAGGAGGAGATCTTCGGCCCCGTCACGGCGATCATCCCGGTCGATAGCCTGGACGAGGCGATCGACGTCGCCAACGGCGTCAAGTATGGCCTGTCGTCGTCGATCTACACCCGCGATGTGAACAAGGCGTTCCGCGCCATGCGCGATCTCGACACCGGCATCGTGTACGTCAACGCCCCGACGATCGGCGCGGAGATTCACCTGCCCTTCGGCGGCACCAAGGCCACCGGCAACGGCCACCGCGAGGGCGGCGTGCAGGCGCTCGACGTGTTCTGCGAGTGGAAGTCGATCTATGTTGACTTCAGCGGCGGCCTCCAGCGCGCGCAGATCGATAACGCGGAGTAACAAAGAACAAGGGAACAAAGAACAAAAGATTAACCTTTTAGCTCTTAATCTTTTGTGATGAACGTCAAGAACCAAGAACTGAAGGAATAAGCTTCCCAGTTCTTGGTTCTTTGTGTGCCTGTTCTTGGTTCTTTGTTCTTGCCCCTATCCCCGCTGCTTGGTGATGCTCGCCTGGCGGCTGCGGTCGTGCTTGGAGAGCAGCCGCTTGCGCAGCCGGAAGGCTTCGGGCGTGACCTCCAGCAGCTCGTCCTCTGCCAGGTACTCGATCGCGTCGTCGAGCGAGAGATCGCGCGGCGTTTCGAGGCGGAGCGCCTCCTCGCTGCCGGAGTTGCGAATGTTGGTCAGGTGCTTCTTGCGGCACACGTTGACCTCAAGATCGCTCTCGCGGATATGCTGGCCGATGATCATGCCCTCGTACACCTCGGTGCCCGCCGCGATGAAGAGCTGGCCGCGCTCCTGCGCTGCGTGCAGGCCGTATGTCGTCGCCGTGCCTGGCTCCCAGGCGATCAGCGAGCCGTTGCTGCGGGTCTGAATCTCGCCCGCGTACGGCTCGTAGCCCGCCAGCAGCGAGTTCATAATCCCCTCGCCGCGCGTCGAGGTCAGGAATTGCTGCCGGAAGCCGAGCAGGCCGCGCGTCGGCACGAGATAGACGTAGTGGACGCTGCCGTCCTCGCGGATCTTCATGTCGCGCATCTGTCCTTTGCGCTGGCCCATCAGCTCGACGACCACGCCCTGGTAGGTGCTGCTGACCTCGATCTCGACCAGCTCGACCGGCTCGTGCAGCTTGCCGTCGATCTCTTTCAAGATCACTTCGGGCTTGCTGACCTGAAACTCGTAGCCTTCGCGGCGCATGTTCTCGATCAAAATGCCAAGGTGCAGCTCGCCACGGCCCGCTACCAGAAACGTCTCAGCCGAGTCGGTGTCGGCGACGCGCAGCGCAACGTCGCGCTCGACCTCCTGATACAGCCGCTCGCGGATCTTGCGCGACGTGACATACGTGCCCTCGCGGCCTGAGAACGGGCTGGTGTTCACGCCGAAGGTCATGCGCACGGTCGGCTCCTCGACCTTGATCGGCGGCAGCGGGCGCGGATCGTTGGGATCGGTAATCGTGTCGCCGATGCCGACATCAGCCAGGCCGGTCAGAGCCACGATGTCGCCGGCCTGCGCCTCTTCCACCTCGATCCGCTGCAAGCCCTGGTGGGTAAAGACCTGCGCCACCTTCAACGACAGCGTCGAGCCGTCGTTCTTGATGCAGGTCACGCTCTGGTTGCGGCGGATCGTGCCGCTGTTGAGCCGACCGATCACGATCTTGCCTTTGTAGTCGTCGTAGCCAAGCAGCGTCGCCTGCATCTGTGTCAGGCCAGCCAGATCGACAGTCGGGCCGGGCAGCTCCGACAGGATTTTCTCGAAGAGCGGCTCCAGCGTCGCGGTCATCGCCGTGTGGTCCAGGCCCGACGCGCCGGTGAGGGCGTTGGTGTAGATGATCGGGAACTCGGCCTGCTCCTCGGTTGCGCCCAGGTCGATAAACAGGTCGAAGGTCGCGTTGATCACATGATTGGGCCGCGCATTGGCCCGGTCAATCTTGTTGACGACGACGATCGCCCTCAGGCCGCGCTGCAACGCCTGCCGCAGCACGAACTTGGTCTGCGGCATCGGCCCCTCGACCGCATCGACCAGCAGCAGCACGCCGTCGACCATGTTCATGACGCGCTCGACCTCGCCGCCGAAATCGGCGTGTCCGGGCGTGTCCACGATATTAATCTTGACATCGCGATACGAGATCGCGGTATTCTTTGCCAGAATCGTGATGCCGCGCTCGCGCTCAAGCGCGTTCGAGTCGAGCACTCGCTCGGCAACCTGTTGATTTTCGCGGAAAATTCGGCTTTGTTTGAGCATCGCATCGACCAGCGTAGTCTTGCCGTGGTCGACGTGGGCGATAATGGCGATGTTGCGAATGTCTGTCCGTTGCATGCTGTTGCTGCTACCAGTGGCACGTGTCCGGGCGCTCAGGTACAGCAGAGCAGTACGAACCCGCACACATATCATAAAAAAACTCGGCGCGCTGGCCGAGACAGTAAGGCACAAAGATGGGCAGCTTCTCGCTGCCGGCTGGTATTATACCACAATGCTATCCATCATGCTACCGCCGAAATACCTATCATGGCTCAGGATTAAGCAAGGCTGTACATCGGGTAGCGCGTCGAGTACAATGATCCCACTTCTGGAGTCCCTTTGGAGGCTTCCGTGACAATTTCTACGTCGCCTATGTCTTTGTTGCCTAGTCCGTTAACCACGACAGGTGATGTGCGTGTGCCGCTCAACCGGGTCGTCGCGCTCTATCGCATCGGCGAAGAGTTGATGCGGGCAGAGACGGAAGATCAAGCGTTCCAGATCACTGCCAGAGGGCTTGTCTCGCAAGTCGGCTATGCGAATGCCTGGATTCCCACGATCGACCGAGCGGCGCATCTGCTGCGTGGCCGCGCCGGTGCTGGCATTGGTATGCAGGATGATACTCCAACAACGCTCTCGTTTCCGCTCGACTCGCCGCACGATCTGGTGCGCGTGGCCGTGACGGGCAAGCCCAATGTCGTGATCGATGCGGTGGCAGTAGCCGAGGGCGAGGGCTGGGGCGATGAGGCACGCGGCACCAGCCTGCGGTCGGCGGTGCAGGTGCCGTTTGGAACGGCCTCCGAGGTGCTGGGGATTATCGCCGTGGGGACGAATGAGAAGATGCAGCCCGACGAGGAGCTGACGCTGCTGAGCCTCTTCGGTATGCAACTCACCTCGGCGCTCACTCGGATCAGGTCCGACAACGAGCGAGAGCGCCAGTTCGCGGCGCTTGAGGCAGCCTCGCTGGCACAGCAGCGCTTGCTCGAAACCGTGCGCGAGCTATCCACTCCGGCAATTCCGGTCTACGATGGTATCCTCGTCTTGCCGCTCGTCGGCAACATCGATACCGGGCGGGCCGGTCAACTGATGGAGGCGGTGCTGACCAGCATTCAGCGCGAGCATTCCTCGGTGGTGATCCTTGATGTCACGGGCGTGCCCGTGATGGATACCGGCGTTGCCAACCATATCCTCCAGGTGACGCATGCGGCACGATTGCTGGGCGCGCAGTGTATGCTGGTTGGGATCAGGCCGGAGGTTGCGCAGACGCTTGTGCAGCTCGGCGCCGATCTCAGCGGCATTATTACCCGCTCCGATCTCCAGGCGGGCGTGGCCTACGCCCTGCACCAGCGCGGCCTGCGGATCGTCCCAGTCTAGCAGCGCTGCTCCATCATACAGGCAGCCGGATACACGTTTGAGGTCAGGGTGTTACCCTGGCTTTCAACGTTTAAGGCAAGCCGTCACTCGGAAAACCGTCGAGCGGCGCGTGCTCGTGCCTTGACCGCCTCGTCTTCGCGATTCCTGGGCGGCGCGTTCGTCTGGAGCGAGCGGAGCAGGTTGTCGGCGACGGCTGCGATTTCGTCGACGGCGGCAAGAAATGTGGCTTCGTTGGCTTTCGATGGTGTGTTGAAGCCGCTGACCTTGCGCACGAATTGTAATGCGGCGGCACGAATCTCTTCATCGGTCACGGGTGGCTCGAAGTTGAAAAGCGTCTTGATATTTCTACACATATGCACTCCTAAGTTTCAAGTTTCCGGTTATGAGTTCTCGGTTATCAGTTCTCGGTTCTCGGTTCCGAGTGCCCATGCCCACAGGGCACCCGCGTCTTGGTTCTCTTGTTCTCTTGTTCTCTTGTTCCTTTGTTCTTTGTTTTTTCCCTTGCTACTGCTTGCTTCGCTCGTCGGCGAACGACAGGCCGTGCTCGCCCAGGGCGCGGCGAAGCTGATCGAGCGCCTTCGGGCCGATCCCGTGGAGCTGCTTGAGGTCGGCTGCGCTGATCTCCGCTAGCTGCTCCAGCCGCCAGTAGCCCGCTCCGGCGAGTGCCCGCTGCGCGGGCCTGGCAAGCCCAGGCGGCAGGTTGCTTTCCTGCTGAACTTGCTGTTTGCTACCCATGGCGCTTCCTCCCCTATTGGTTGTGTCGCACTATAGATCCGCTGTGTGACAGATACCGTCACAGCCGACGTTGCGCAGCGCTGTCGCCTGGCTGCTGTCAAACTCATGCTATAATCGCACATCCCGGCACCCACACCACCGCAGTGTTCGGGATCGAATGCGGGCAGCCTCGGCGACGACCGGGGCGCTCTCCATATGTACGGCCATCCATCTCAACTGATTCGTCATATTGGCTTGAGGAGGTCCCGGTGAGTACCACTGCTCGTGGAGCAAACACTTCGTGGCTGGCGCGGTACTTTCGCTTCGCCGAACGCAACACCGATTTGCGGACGGAGGTCGTCGGGGGCATCACAACCTTTTTTGTGATGGCCTACATCATTTTCGTCAATCCATTCATTCTGACGCTGAACGGCGGCGCGCAGCCGCCGGTGGTCCCGCCCTTCAATGCGCTCGTCACGGCCACCTGTCTGGCGGCGGCCATCGCGACGATCGCGATGGGCCTCTACACGAACTATCCCTTTGCGGCGGCCAGCGGCCTCGGCCTGAACGCAGTGGTCGCCTTCGATCTGATTGCGACGCGCGGGCTATCCTGGCAGGCGGCGATGGGCGTGATCTTCCTCGAAGGCGTGCTGATCACCGTGCTGATGCTGACAGGCTTTCGCGAGGCAGTGCTCAACGCGGTGCCGCTCACGCTCAAGCGGGCGATCAGCGTCGGGATCGGCCTGTTTATTTTGTTTATCGGGCTGGTCAACGCCGGGCTGGTGCGGGTGCCGGTCGAGACGATCACCGTGACGGGCAACGCCACGCTCAGCGGGCCGACGCCGCTCGGCGCGTTGGCGGCGCAGGGCGTCAGGCTGGGCACACCGGGCACGCCTGTGACGCTCGGTACATTCGCCAATCTGTCGGTGATCCTGGCGCTGACCGGCCTGCTGCTGACGCTCTGGCTGATGTCGCTGCGGGTCAAGGCGGCGCTGCTGATCGGCATCCTGCTGACGACGCTGATCGCGATTGTGATCAAGCTGGTAGTGCCGGGCGCTGCTGTCTCGGCCACCTCGCCGACGGCGGCGGATCTTTCTCAGCTCAGCTTCACGCTGCCCGACTTCAGCACGATCGGCGCGGGCTTCAACTTCACGGTGCTGAATAGCCCGCAGGCCGCCGCCAAGGGCCTGGGCCTGGTCGCGGCGCTGCTGGTGATCTTCTCGCTGATGCTCTCGGATTTCTTCGACACGATGGGCACGATCGTCGGGGTGGGCGAGGAGGCCGGATTCCTCGACGACGAGGGCCGTCTGCCGGGAGCCAACCGCGTGCTGCTGGTGGACTCGCTGGCGGCGGCGATGGGCGGCCTGTTCGGCGTCTCGTCGGTGACAACCTACATCGAGTCGGCGGCGGGCGTGGCGGAAGGCGCGCGTACCGGGCTGGCCTCGGTGGTGACGGGCCTGCTCTTTTTGCTGGCGCTCGCGCTCGCGCCCTTTGCGGGCCTGGTGCCCGCCGAGGCGACCGCGCCCGCGCTGATCATCGTCGGCTTCTTGATGTTCGCCGCGATCCGCGAGATCGATGTCACCGATCTGCTGGACGGATTTCCGGCGCTGATGACGCTGATCGTCATGCCGCTGACCTACTCGATCACCAATGGCATCGGCGCTGGCTTTATCACCTACGTCTTTTTGCGGGTGGTCAGCGGACGTGCCCGCGAGGTGCCGCTGCTGCTGTGGATCGTCTCGCTGGCGTTCGTGATCTACTTCGTAGTTCGCTAGCGTCCGGCTTGCCCAAACGTCACGCCGCTCACGATGAGGTCTTGAGCAGCATTGTTTGTTATGGATTGAGGTACGATCGCTATGGCGGGCTGTCAGCAGCAGCAAGGAGTACATATGCATGGATTGAACCACTATCGCAGCATGAGGCTGCTGCTCGGCGCGGCGCTGATTGGGCTGGCCGCGTGTTCAGGAGGCGGCTCGCCTGGACCGAGCGCGACTGTTCCCACCCGCGTATCGGGTGCTGTCTCGTCGACCACGATTGTTGCCGAAGCCAGCGCCACTGCGAGCGCGACCGGCACCTCAGCC
>DASUTC010000220.1 GCA_036374795.1 Herpetosiphonaceae bacterium | reverse complement strand
TGTGAAGTGCGTGCAAGTTCCACGTTGTGGAAACCGAACCTCAGATCATCGAGCAGTACATCAAGGCCGGTAAGGCGCGGCTGATCTACCGTCATCTGCTTCAGCTTGGGGAGGGCTCGCAGGTGTTGGCGGAAGCATCGGAGTGTGCCGGGGCGCAGGCGTCGTTCTGGGAGATGCGTGAGCTGATCTACAGGCGGCAAGACCAACTCTATAGCGCGACCGGCTTCGCGGCGCTGGAGCCGCTGGTGACAGAGTTGGGCCTCGACGCGAGCCAGTTTCGGCAGTGCATGGAGCAGGGGCAGTTCCAGGCCCAGGTACGCGATGATTATGCCTCGGCGCAGCGCGAAGGCGTGACAAGCCGCCCCGTGATGGACATCAACGGCACGCGAATCGTCGGGGCGCTGCCATTTGCACGCTACCAGCAGGTGGCTGATGCTGTGCGCTAGGTGAATCGCTGTCACTTCAGGATGGATCGCCTGCCGAATATGATTGCGAGGGCGTATGCACTAGGCCCTACCAGTTAATTCTACCTGGCAACGCGGCGCAGCACGCCGAGCGTCTCCTGCGCCGCGCGCTCCCAGGAGAAGCGCCGCGCCTGCGCCAGGCCCTTCGCGCGCATCTCGTCACGTAGCGCGGCGTCGTCTGTCACGCGCATCAGCGCATCGGCCATTCGTGCCGCGTCGGTCGCAGGCACGATCAGCGCGGCATCGCCCGCAACCTCGATCGATGCGCCCGCGTCCGAGGCGACAACCGGCGTGCCGACCGCCATCGCCTCAAGCAGCGGCAGGCCGAAGCCCTCGTAGAGCGAGGGATAGACGAAGGCACGCGCCGCAGCGTAGTACACCTGTAGCTCGTCGCGGGGAATAAACCCGATAAAGCGCACGTCCTGCTCTAGCCCAAGGTCACGCACCAGCGCAAAGATCTCGTCGTAGAGCCAGCCTTTACCGCCGCCGATCAGCAGGGGCAGATCAAGCCGATCTCTGGCCTGGGCGTAGGCTCGGATCAGCGTCGCAATATTTTTGCGCGGCTCAAGCGTGCCCACGCTAAGCAAAAAGCGCGGCGGCAAGCCTTTCTGCTGCCGAAAGCGCTCGATCGTCGCCTCGTCGACCGGTGCGAACTCGGCTTTGCGTCCGTTGGGCACGGCGGTGACGCGATCCGGCGGCACGTTGAGCAGCTCAAGCACCTCGCGGCGGGTAAACTCGGAGACTGTGATCACATGCGCGGCGTGTCTGACCGATAGCCGGGTCAGCAGGCTTAGGTAGCGGCGCTTGGCCGGTCTGTGCAGGTTGAAGCGCAAAAACGCCAGATCGTGAACCGTTACCACCGTCGGGCACGGCGCGAGCAGCGGAACGACGTTCAGCGGGCACAGCAGCACGGCGGGACGGTCGTGGCGCAGCACGGCGGGCGCGACGATCTGCTCCCACGCGATGCGCGCGAGCGGATTGGTTGTCGGCAGGCGGCTAGGATGCAGCGCCACGTGGGCGGGCGCGTCCAGCAAGGCGCGCGTCACGCCGGGCGGAGCATAGACCGTCCAGCGATCGTCGGGCGTAATCGTCCAGAGCTGGCGCATGATCCGATCAATGTACTCGCTGACGCCGGCCTGACGATAGCCGGGCTGCGGGCTGAGCAGATGGGCGTTGAGTGCGAAATGCATATTCCTCGATCGATGGCAAACGATGAGGGTTAGAAGTTGAGACTTCTAACCCCTAACCGCTGATCCCTTTGTTCTGCGCCCCCGGCGGCGCTCACGGCGTTTGCGCGTAGGTCGGCGACGGGATCACGCCCCACAGGTCGCGCGGCCAGTACGAAACCCACGCCTTGCCGACGATGCGGTCGAGCGGCAGGCCAGGCGGCGCGGGCCAGGTGCGCGAGTCCTGGCTATTGCTGCGGTGATCGCCCATCACGACGACGCTGCTTTCGGGCACGCGGTACGGCTCGCAGAGCTGCCCGCCGAGACAGTCGGTTGACTCGGTGAGATAGCCGCCGTTCTGCTTGCTTTCTTCGAGCGGCTTGTTGTTGATATAGACCTTGCCGTCCTTGACCTGCACGATCTCGCCGGGTAGCGCGATCACGCGCTTGATGTAATCGACGGAGTTTCCTTCGTAATCCCCGTTGGGCGCTTCCAGCACCACCACATCGCCGCGCTGCGGCATGCGGAAGGGATAGATCACCTTGGGCTCCAGATCGCTGTTGCCGGGCAGCAGCCGCAGCGGCGCGTTCATGTCGAAGTGGAAGAAGATGATCTTGTTGACGAAGATATATTGATCCGACTTGAAGTTTGGCTCCATGCTCTGACCATCGACGCGGAAGTTTTGGATCACGCCGCGCATGATGAAGAAGACGAGCAGAATGAACAGGACGGTTTCGATCAGTTCACGAGCCGTTGTGCTGACAGAAGGGACCGAATCGCCCTCATCCTCATCCAAAGGCTCCCACGGTCGTTCTCCCAGGCGCTGGGATTCTTCGGCCTGAGTCTGCATAGTCTGATGGTTCATAGAAAGGCGGACCTTTATGCAACGTTATTGCGAATTATAATAACAGACAACACGTTTGCCTACCCTCGTATAGTGTACCTGCTTGTGGAGCATTTTGCATGCATTCGAGCATTCTCCAAACCCCGCTCGCCGACAATCGCATCCGGTGCGACGTTTGTCAATGGCGCTGCGAGCTCGCCGTCGGTGACGTTGGCCGTTGTCGCGTCCGCTCTCATCATGACAACGCGGTCATCGTCGATGCTTACGGTTTGGTGAGCGCCGCCACGATTGGCCCGATCGAAGACCACCGCCTGTGGCATTTCTTCCCCGATGCCCAGGTCTTTTGCATCGGCGGCTATGGAACGCCGCTCGCGCCGCCCGATGTTCCCGATACCGCGCTGCCTCATGCCATCGCTGCCGCGAACGCGCGCGAGCTAACGCCTGAGCGCGTGGTTGAGTTTGCACAGCAGCGGTTGTGCCGTGGAATCCTCTGGACCTTTGGCGATCCGTCCGTGGCGTATGAGTGGACGCTGGATGGGATCAAGCTTGGACGTGCCGCCAGCCGCTTCACGTCGATCGCGACGACCGGCTACTTCAACCCTGAGCTGTTCGCGCAGATGGCTCCATATCTCGACGGCATGCGCCTCGACGTGTACGGCTTTAGCGCGCAATCCTACCAGACGCTCACCGGCTTCGACGATTGGCAATCGGTCTTCAAGATCGCCGCCGAGGCCCGCCAGCGCTGGAATATTCATGTCGAGGTGGCACTCCACGTGACAGCCGGGGTCAACGATAGCGATGCCGAAGTTACCGCGCTGTCGAAGTGGATGCGCGTCGCGCTCGGCTCGCTCACGCCGCTGCATCTGCTGTCGAGCCGGCTGAGCGACACACCACCCGACGAGGCGACCTTCCAGCGGCTGCACAGCACGGCCAAAGCGGCGGGCGTCGGCTTTGTGTACGGCCCCGCGTCGCATCAGGTGACGCGCTGCCCGCAATGCACCTGGGTGGTGATCGAGCGCACCGACGGCCCGACCCAGCTTACGGGCGTGATCGACGACACCTGCGAGGGCTGCCACACGCCGCTAGGTCTGCGGACCTCGCTCTTTCGCCGCAACGTGCGCTACGAGGTAGTGAGCTGATCAGCCGGGAACAGCCAGAGCTTGTGAGATGATCAGCGGCGGTCAATCGGTATCTTCAGCGATTGATCGCCGTTTATATCTGTGGGCTTAACAAAAGAACAAAAGAACAAAGCACCGGGTGCCATGCGGGTACTATGCCCAGAGGGCACCCGCATGGCACCCGGCATGGGCACCCCGCGCACAAAGCGAGAACCAGGCACACGCTGCTTTCCCGCTGCTGTACAGTGGGAAAGGGCCGGGGGTGAGGGCCTGAACACGGAACTCGAAACTTTGAACTCGGAAGCAACGAAGACGCTACGCCTGATGCAACGTTTCAGCAGTGTGTCGCATGACGCAGAAAGGGTAGTATTCCTGGCGGTTGACTTTTTTGTGAAAGCTGTCTCAAAGTGATGGTATAATCCCGCTGGCACATCGGTTGCTATTAGAACAGCAGCGGATGTACAAGCTTTGGATGATGTAGGGGTACTATGTCAATCGACGTTGCTCTGGTCATATGGCCGCTGTTGATGGTCCTTTCAGCGCTGGTTCCGGTGCTGCTAGGGCTGCGCGACTATCGCCGATCGCGATGACAGCGAGTTGTTCCGACGGGTGTCCTCATTTATTTGTCGGCTATTATCCTGGAAGCGGACCATGTGGTCCGTTTCTCTGTTTAAGCTATGACGACAGGCAATCTATGGCGCTTGCTGGTCATGCTGCCGCGCTCCGGCGCGGAAAATATGGCGATCGATCAGGCAATCACCGATCTCTATGCGGCTGAGCAGGTGCCGACGCTACGCTTTTATCGCTGGACTCCCGCCTGTTTGTCGCTTGGACTGGGGCAGCGCCTGGAGCGGGATGTCGATCAGGCGGCGTGTGCTGAGCTAGGCATCGATATTGTGCGGCGGCCAACCGGCGGACGGGCAATCCTGCACGATCAGGAGGTGACGTACTCGCTGGTGGCGGCGAGCGATGATCCGCTCGTGTACGCTGGCAGTATCGTCCAGTCGTACCGCGCGATTAGCCATGCGCTGTGCGCGGGATTGGCGCAGCTGGGGATCGCGCCCGAACTGGCTCCGGCTCCGTCGGCCCGCAGTGCGAAATCCGCCGCCTGCTTCGACCTGCCGAGCGATTACGAGATTACGCTCAGCGGGCGGAAGCTGGTGGGCAGCGCCCAGGCGCGACAGCAGGGTGCTGTGCTTCAGCACGGCTCGATCCTGCTCCACGCCGACGCCGAGGCATGGACGCGGGCGCTGAAGCTGCCGCCATCCCTGGACGGCCTGGCGCTGGCCCGGCGCTTGATCGCGCTCGATGAGGCGCTGGGCTACACGCCCTCGTTCGATGCTGTGGTGGCCGCGCTGATCCGTGGCTTCGAGCAGTGCTGGCAGATTGTGCTGGTGCCCGGAGCGCTGACGCCTGCCGAAGAGCACCGCGCGGCGGAGCTGCTCTCCGACAAATACGGGCATCCCGCATGGACCACGCGGCGGTGATGCTTGGCGCTATTCGTCGCGAGCGGCGCGTAGCGTCAGCTCGGTTGCTTCGGGCGGGCAGCCCAGCCGGAATGGTAATCCGCCCAGACCGCGCGAGACGTACAGCCACATCGGCCCGACACGCTGCAAGCCTCGGAAGTAGCGGAAGCCATGTCGCGGCAAGAAGAGCGGGCCGAGCAGCGGAACGGCGAAATGGCCTGCGTGCGTATGGCCCGAAAGCTGAAGCGCAGGGCCGTACGGCGCGATCTCGTCGGCGATGTCCGGCTCGTGCGCCAGCACCACGACGGTCGCGTCCACCGGAATCCGGCTCAGCGCCAGCTCCAGATCGTGCTGGTCTTCCCACACACAGTCTACCCCGACGAGATACAGGCTGGCTCCGCCGATGTCGATGCGCCGCCGCTCGTTTCGCAGCAGCTCGATGCCGTGATCGGTGAGCGCCCGCTCGACAGCGCCGCTATTCGTCCAGTAATCATGGTTGCCCAGGATCGCATACACCCCGTAGCGCGCCTCGATACCCTGCAAGCACTCGTGGAGCAGCGGCACGTCGTGGCTGTCGTTGACGAAGTCGCCGGTCAGGACCACTAGATCGGCCTGCCGCTGCCGGGTCCAGGCTACCGCGCGCCGCAGATTGGCGACGGTAAATGCCGCGCCCAGGTGAAAATCGCTCAGTTGAACGATGGTGAAGCCATCCAGCGCTGGCGGCAGACCGGCGACCGGAACGGTGATACGCTCGAAGATCAGTTGGCGCGCTTGAGCGACGGCGACGATCAGCGCCGCAGCGCCAGGTATGACTCCGCCTGCCAGGAGCAACGGCAGCCGTCGTCCGCGCGGGATGCGGCTGAGCGCCGCCAGCAGGCCGAGCGCCGCCAGGCACGCGGCCCACAGCCAGCGCAGGTTGATCAGCACGCGGAATGAAGCGGGCTTGCCGTCTGTTGGAATCCGCCAGCCAAAACGCGGCTCGTGCTCTGCCCGTGCAGGCGGCCTATCTGTGATTAGCTCTTGATCGATCATACGTTTTCGATTCGCTTGCGCATCGATCCTGTGATCTTATTGACATAATAAGTAATGGGCGCACAGGGTGCGCCCGACGGTCGATGCCTCGATTGTCTAATGATGCCGTGCCGCCTTACGATCCAATGACTTGCAGGTTGAATTGGAGCGGCTCCCTGCGTGCCGCGCGCTGCACGCCCTGGGTCATAATGTTGACATTGTGCTTCATCAGCTCGATGTACGAGTTATCGGCGAGCGGATTGAGCACGCCATCGGGCTGGCGCAGCCCCAGCAGCCGCTGCCGCTCCGACTCGCTCAAAAACTGATCGACAAAGAGCGGCGTCACAGCCGGGATCGTCGGCTCGAACGTGCTGATCGTCACGGTGGTGCGCAGGTTGATCGCGTAGTGCTGCGCAAAATAGTGCCAGGAGCGATCGACGGCCTGAAGCGCGAGAAGCTCCTTAGTACCGGCTCTGACACGCGGCCAGCCTCGGATCTGCCGCTTGATCCAATTGTCGAGGTTTTCAAGCTCGCCGTTGTACTGATCGGCGTTGCGCCGGTACGCCAGCAGGTTGTCCAGATCGGCGCGCGTAAACGTATCGGCGATCAGCATCACCGCCTGCTGAGCCATCGTCGGGCCGGGATCAAGCCAGAGGTAGGGCGAAACGACCGACGGCGGGATATAGATCTGCTCGATCTCGGATTTTTCGCCGCCGCGCTCTTCGCCCTCCAGCGGCGTGCGCACGATCGCGTGCGTGCCGTTATTGCGCACACCCAGGTACTGCGACAGATCCAGCGTCACCCGTGGCGGCGACATGCTCTCGGCCAGCGCCTGATCGAGCCACGGCTCAAGCTCATACCCGTTGAGCAGCAGCACATCCGCCCTGTCGATCGCCGCACGATCGCGCTGGGTCAAGACATACGTCTTTGGGTCGATCCCCGCCGGCACGATCTGCGTCACCTGGACATGCTCGCGGCCAACCTGCCTTGCCCAGTCGGCGAGCGGCGCGAGCGTGGCGACGACGTTGAGCGACGGACGCGCGGAAGCGGCCTGTCCACATGCTGCAAGGAGCGGCCCGCCGATCAGCAGGATCAGCAGCAGCGCCGAGACGCGCCGCCAGCGGCCTGAGCGCAATGGAGTGTGCTTAGGTGTTTCCATAGCGTAGTCCGGCAAACACATCGTCTTCTTCACCTTCGTCGACCGGAACCCGCGAGGCGATACGGATAAAATGCTCAACGTTGAACAGCTCATCGCGCAGATCTTCCGGCACGGCCAGCCAGAGCCAGTCGGGGCGAATCTGCGTGCGATGCTCGCGCAGCGCGGCCAGCTTTTTCGGCAGATACGCATGGACATCGACGGCCGTCGTGTTGCGCGGATCGTCGACATAGCGGCTGCCATCGAAGCCCTCTTCGTCCATCGGCGTTTTCAGGCCGCGCTCATGCATTGCCTGCCAGGCGCTCAGCCAGAGCGCGCGCCGGAACGAGATATAGTAGAGCTTTGAGGGCGTCCACGGCGATCCCGCCGCAGGGTATCGGGCGGGATCGCCCGCGGCGTCGAACGCGGCGACCGTGATCTTGTGGGCCATAATATGGTCGGGATGTCCGTACCCGCCATGCTCGTTATAGGTCATCAGCACGTGCGGACGATGCTTCCGCACCAGTTGCACCAGCCGCTCGGTCGCCTCATCGAGATCGGCCTGGGCAAAACATTCGGGGTGCTCGTTGCTTGGCCTGCCAGCCATGCCCGAGTCGCGGTAGGGCAGCAGCTCAAGATGGGTAATGCCCAGATGCTCGACCGCCGCCAGCAGCTCTTCGCGCCGGATCTCGGCCAGCCGCGCGCGATTTTCTTCTGTATCCAGATCCGGCAGCACGATCTCGCCCTCCTCACCCAGCGTACAGGTGACGAGAATGGTTGTGTGGCCCTCCGCGCTGTAGCGAGCCAGAATGCCACCGGTTCCAATCGCTTCGTCGTCGGGATGTGCGTGGACGATCATTAAGCTCAACGATTCACTCATTGTACGATTCCTATATTCCTTGTAGGCTCATCTGTCCTTACACGAACTGTGCCTGCGTTAAACAACAACCGAGCCCACAACTGGGCTCGGTCGCATTATATCACTCTCTGTGCGGGGCTGTCAGCGCTAGGGCGGCGTCGGCAGATCGGCGGCGGTAAAGCCGTCGGGCAGCAGCTCGCGGGGCGTGGTGCGCCGCTCATCGCCGCGTATATTCGCCAGCAGCACCGGCAGATCCGGCGCAAGCTCATGTAGTGCCTGGCGGCACATGCCGCAAGGCGGTACGGGCCGATCCGAATCGGCGATCACCGCCATCGCCAGGAACTCGTGCTCACCAGCGGCCACGGCGGCAAAGAGCGCCGTCCGCTCCGCGCACATGCAGACCGGATAGGCTGCGTTCTCGACGTTACAGCCGGGATAGATCTTGCCCGATCCGCACAGCAGCGCCGCGCCAACCGGATATTTCGAGTAGGGCACGTATGCCCGTCCACGTGCGATCCGCGCTATGCCCAGCAGCCCGTGCAAGTCAATGTCCTGCATCGCCCACTCCTTGAATGACGGCTTCTTCCGGCTCCCTGGTGTGCAAGACCAGTTGCAGCTTTTCGGGGCGTAGCCCCTGTACTGATTGCACGGTGATCGTGACATCGCCTACGTCGACGCTATCGCCGACCCTGGGGATCGTACCGAGCTTTTCGTAGACCAGCCCGCCGACGCTATCGCCCTCGTCGGTTTCAAGGTTCAGGCCAGTCTCGGCGTTCAGGTCGTCCAGCGAGACACGCGCATCGACGATCCAGGTGTCGGTCGCGAGATGCTGCACCAGCGGCTCCTCGACATCGTACTCATCCTGGATCTCGCCGACGATCTCTTCGAGCAGGTCCTCGATCGTCACCAGGCCCGCCGTCCCGCCGTACTCGTCGACGACGATCGCCAGGTGAACCTTGCGACTCTTCAGATTGCGTAGCAGATCATCGACTTTCATCGTTTCGGGCACGAAATAGACCGGACGCAGCAGCTCACGGATCGGCACGTCCAGCCGACCGTCGCGCAGCAGCGGCAGCATTTCGCGCACGTACAGAATGCCGATGACGCGGTCGATCGTTTCTTCATAGACTGGAATGCGTGAGTGCCCCTCGGACAGGGCGAAGTCAAGCGCCCGGCTGATCGAGCTGTCGGCCTCAAGGCCCGCAATGTCGATGCGCGGCACCATCACCTCGCGGACGAGCGTGTCGCCGAAGATTAAGATGCCCTCGATCATCTCGCGCTCTTCTTTTTCGATCAGCCCTTCTTCCTCGCCGACGTTGACCAGCAGCTTCAGCTCTTCCTCCGTCACGAGCGGCGTGCCCGGCTGAGTGCCCAGCATTCTGGCGAAGGGAGTCGCGACCAGCGCCACGATCGCGGTAATCGGGCTGACGAGGATCGAGAGGAAGCTGAGCGGGCGGGCGAGGAGCAGCGCGGTGCGGTCGGGGTGGGTTGTCGCGATCAGCTTGGGCAGCGCCTCGCCGATGATCAGCAGCACCAGCAGCACTGCGACGACGATGGCAAGCCGCTGCCAGAGCGTCGGCGTGTTGACGATCAGCGCCAGCACCAGCGCAGTTGCGCCGCACTTGGCGAACGTATCGAGCGTCAGCGTGGTTGCCTTCAGCCGGGCCGGGTCGTTGAGCAGGTGAGCGATGACGTGAGCACGCGGTCGGCCCTCCGCCAGGAGCGAGTTCAGCCGGTGACGAGATATTGCGGAAAGAGCTGCATCGGCGGCGGAGGAGATTGCCGTCAGAGCAAAGCACAGCACCAGGCCGAGCAGCTCGATAGTAGGTCCAGGGTCCAAGCCAGACTCCTTACTAGGGTTTGGTATCGCAAAGCGCTCCTACAATCGCGCCTGCGTGTCTCTCAAGTTTCAAGTTCCAGGTTTCAAGTTTTGAGTTCTGAGTTGCCCTTGTTCTTTTGTTCTCTTGTTCTTCGGTAGGCCCTCATCCCGGCCTCCTCTCCCATTGCGATATGCGAGGGGGAGCGGCGAGTGCTGTTGTTCTCTGTTCTTTGTTCCTTTGTTCTTTCGCCCCTACATAAACAGCGTGCTGAGCGAGAGATCCTTATGGATACGCATGATCGCCTCGGCAAAGAGCGCGGCGACGCTGATCGTTTTAATCCGCGCCGCGCTGGCCTCGGGCGGAAGCACGATTGTGTTGGTGACGACGATCTCTTCCAGGTGCGAGTCCGCCATCTGGTTGAACGCCGCGCCCGCAAAGATGCCGTGGGTCGCACAGGCGAAGATGCGTGTCGCGCCGCGCTCGTGCAGCGTCTTCGCCGCCTCGACGAGCGTGCCGCCGGTCGAGATCATGTCGTCCACGATGATCGCGGTCTTGCCCTCGACATCGCCGACCATCTCGATCACCTCTGAGACGTCGGGCTCTGGCCGCTGCTTGGCGATGATCGCCAGGCTCGCGCCGATCCGCTCACGGAACTTATTGGCGCGTCCCACGCCGCCCGCGTCGGGCGAGACGGCGACCATGTTGCGCAGCTCTTTCTGGCGGAAGTAATCGACGAGCAGCGGCCCCGCTTGCAGGTGATCCACCGGAATATCGAAGAAGCCCTCGATCGCGGGCGCGTGCAGGTCCATCGTCAGCAGGCGGTGCGCGCCAGCCGTGGCGATCAGGTTGGCGATCAGCTTGGCGGTGATCGGCTCGCGGCCCGTCGTCTTCTTCTCCTGCTTGGCGTAGCCGTAGTACGGCACGACCGCCGTGATGCGCTTGGCCGACGAGCGGCGCATCGCGTCGATCATGATCAGCAGCTCCATCAGGTAATGGTCGACCGGCGCGGACAGCGATTGGATCACGAAGACATCGGAGCCGCGCACGTTCTCTTCGATCTTGATGCGCGTCTCGCCGTTCTTGAACTGGCCTACGAGCGCACGGCCCAGGTTCAGATGCAGATGCGTGGTGATCTCACGTGCCAGCGCGGGATTCGAGTTCCCGGCAAAAACTTGTAATCGTCCGTCCATACTTGCTTGTCGAACCCTCCATGCCGTATGCCCAATGCCTGCTATCTGCTACGATACCAGCGCGCGATCACGTGCTTTCCGGCTCCGTCTGCGCCTCCGTCGGCGCTTGCAGCGGTCGCGCGGGAACACCTACCACTACCGCTCCATCCGGCACATCCTTCGTCACCACCGCGCCTGCGCCGGTCTTCGCGCCCGCGCCGATTTTAACGGGTGCTACCAGCATTGTATCAGAGCCAATCAAGGCCCCCGCTCCGATCTCTGTGCGATGCTTGCGCTGCCCCGGCTGCGCCCGCTTCTCGCCGAAGTTCGCAGTAATCGTGCCCGCGCCGATGTTGACGTTCGGCCCGACGGTCGCGTCGCCGATGTACGAGAAGTGGCCCATCTTGACCCCTTCGTGCAGCGTCGAGCCTTTGACCTCGCCAAAGTTGCCGATATGCACGCCGGAGCCGATCCGCGACCCAGGCCGGATATGCGACATCGGCCCGATGTCCGAGCCGTCTTCCACCACCGAGCCTTCCACGAACGACGCCTTGACCCGGCAGCCAGCGCCGATCTGTGAGTCTTCGATCATGCTGTTGGGGCCAATCACACAGTTCGCGCCGATCACGGTCGCGCCTTTGAGCAGCGTGCCGGGCAGCAAGATCGTATCCTGGCCCACCTGCACGCCCGCATCCACATAGGTGTGGCCTGGATCGACGATTGTCACGCCGCTGCGCATCAGCTCTTGCAGGATACGCGCCCGCATAATCGCCTCCGCCTCGGCCAGCTCGATCCGATCGTTGATGCCCAGCGCCTCGGTCGGATCGTCCAGCTCCACGGCGACGATCACGCCGGGGCCGCGCTCGGCGACCGCCATCGCCACCAGATCGGTCAGGTAGTACTCCTGCTTGACCGGGCTGGGCGTGAGCTGCCGGAGGTGCTCCCAGAGCCAGGCCGCATCGTAGGCCACCACGCCCTGGTTCACCTCGCCGATGCGCCGCTGCTGCGGCGTCGCGTCGCGCTCTTCGACCACTCCCAGCACATGGCGGCGCTCGTCGCGCAGAATGCGACCGTAGCCGGTTGGACGCTCCGCGCGGAAGGTGGTGATCGCGCCGAGCACATCCGGCTGATCGAGCGCCGCCAGCAGGCGCTGCGCCGACTCTGGCCGCAGCAGCGGGTCGGCGCCGTACAAGACCAGCACCCGATCGACCTTGCCGTCGAGCAGCGGCTGCGCCTGCAACAGCGCGTGGCCGGTTCCACGGCGCTCGGCCTGGACGGTGTAGCTGTAGCGCTCGCCCCAGCGCTGCCGCAGTTGGTCGATCGTGTCCGGCGCGAGCACCAGGGCCGTCTCAGCCGCGCCCAGGGCATGGCTCAGCTCAAGCACGTGCTCGACCAGCGGCTTTCCGACGATGGGATGCAAGATTTTGGGTAGCGCCGATCGCATGCGCGTGCCTTCGCCCGCAGCCAGGATCACGACGCCTAATCGATGTGCTGTTGTTGTCATATACAAGAAAAAGCAGCGAAATGGCTCAGCATTTCACTGCAACAGCGTGCCCCCTCTGGCATAGATGCCGGTAGGGGGCCTCGCGCGATACTCGGTTGTGCGTGCAACTTCATCAGTGCGAATGTCGCGAGAGGGTTGCTCCGCTCTACGTGTGCTGGCTGGCGGACCAGGATTCGAACCTAGATTAACGGATCCAAAGTCCGCTGTCCTACCATTGGACGATCCGCCATTGTTTGCCAAACTTCTGCGGATCAGTGTAAAGTGTTTTGCCACTATCCATATCACCGCAAGCGAGGACGCATTATACCAGATTCGCGCGCTCCGATCAAATCCGCAGCACGGCTGTGCCTGATTCGCATCTGTCGCTCTGACGGTGAACGTTTCTCTACATCGCGAGAATGCATCTTTCCGTAGGCGATTGTCGCTCCGATCCACAATAGCACAACTCCCCATCATCTATAAACACCTACCTAGTGGGGAAGCGCCTCCACGAATCGAGTGAAATTGAGGAAGGATCAGGGGAGCATTCAGTGTTCTTCTCGACTCGTGCATCCAGCGCGATCGAATGGAAGGAAGTTCTACCACCTGGAGGTGTGTGATGGTCAGCCGACGACGGTTTTTGAAACTAGGCGCGGCAGTTGGCGCAGGGCTGCTGATGCCGCGTGCGTGGTACGCCTCGCAGCTTGCTGCGGCCACGCCTCACGTCCCTGGCTTGTTCCCGATGCTCGATCCGACGACGCTCACCAAGTACCTCGACCCGCTGCCACTTCCGGGTGTGCTCCAGCCGGTCGGGAAGGCCAAGGGCGGAAGCTACTACATTGTGCAGATGAATCAGGCGATCCAGCAGCTTCACGCGCAGCTCGCGCCCACAACTGTCTGGGGATACAACGGTCTTTATCCCGGCCCGACGCTTGAAGCGCGGACCAATCAGCCGGTAACGGTAAAGTGGATCAATAATTTGCCCGCCGCCCATCTGCTGCCGGTCGATACGACCCTGGGCGGGACTAACATGGGCGAGCCAGCGGTGCGCACCGTGGTTCATCTCCACGGCGGGCATGTGCCGCAGGCGGTGGATGGCTATCCCGAAGATGCGTTTGTTCCCGGCGGCTCGGCGACCTATATCTATCCCAATGCGCAGCACGCTTCGACGCTCTGGTATCACGATCACGCCCTGGGTATCACGCGGCTCAACGTGTACGCGGGACTGGCTGGCTTCTGGCTGCTGCGCGATGCCGTCGAGGATAGCCTTAATCTGCCGCGTCGGGCATATGAGATCCCGATCGTGATTCAGGATCGCGCGTTCAACGCCGATGGCTCGCTCTTCTATCCGACCGGGCCTGATGAGCATGTGGAAAGCGCTCTGCCGATGCCGTCGATCGTGCCGGAGTTCTTCGGCGATACGATCCTCGTCAACGGCAAGGTCTGGCCGTTCCTTGAGGTCGAGCCGCGCCGATACCGCTTCCGCATCTTGAACGGCTCGAACTCGCGCTTCTACAATCTCGCGCTTGGCGGCGTCACCTTCCGGCAGATTGGGTCTGAGGGCGGCCTGCTTCCGGCACCTGTCGATCTGACCGAGATCTTGCTCGCGCCAGGCGAGCGCGCCGATGTGCTCGTCGATTTCGCGGCCTACACCGGCCAGACGCTGCTTATGACCAACAGCGCCTCGGATGGGCCGTTCACGGGCCTGGGCAACGATCCGCCCGCCGAGCCGGCGACGACCGGCCAGATCATGCAGTTCCGTGTCACCAGGCCGCTCCAGGGCAGCGATACCAGCTCATGGCCGACCACGCTGCCGCCGTTCCAGTATCTCAGCGAAGCCTCGGCGGTGCAGGAGCGTTTTCTGACGCTGAATGAGGGCGAGGACGATTATGGGCGGCTGATGCTGCTGATCGACAACAAAGGCTGGCATGAGGTTTCGGAGTATCCCGTGCTGGGCACGACCGAGATCTGGAGCTTTGCTAACGTCACGCCCGACACGCATCCGATCCACCTGCATCTGGTCCAGTTCCAGATCCTCGATCGGCAGCAGTTTAACCTGAAACATTATGAGAAGACCGGTAAGGTTGTGTTCATCGGCCCGCGTATGCCGCCGGATGCCAATGAGCGCGGCTGGAAGGATACCGCGCGGATGAATCCGGGCGAGGTGACGCGGATCATCATGCGCTTTGAGGATTACACGGGCTTCTATCCGTATCACTGCCACATTCTGGAGCACGAAGATCACGAGATGATGCGCCAGTTCCAGGTGGTCGCCGGGATGTAGCATGCGCTCGTCGTACAAACGCACGACAGCCAGGCAAACACGCCTGGCTGTCGGAATTTGATACAGGATACTATTTAATCGTTGGTGGGCGTTGGCTGCTGCCTGCGCGAGGTGAAGAGGCCGAACAGCGCGCGAAACGGCCAGGTCAGCCAGCGGATCGGATAGAGCAGCAGCGCGGCGATTTTCAAGAGCGGCGTCCAGATGACGTTGATCGGCCTGAGCCAGCTCACCCGCGATAGCAGGATCGTCAGGACGAGGATCATCAGCGTGATACCGAACTGCTGCACCTCGGCGTTGATCGGCAGGCCGCCCACGTAGAAGGTTTGGAAGTGGATATGAAACAGATCGTCGAGCAGCAGCTCAACGCTGATCGCCAGGATCAGCAGGTAGGCCGCGATTTCGAGATTCGGCTCCCAGGCGATCATCCGGCTAAAGATACTCGCCGCGAAGCGCATCAGCACAATGCCGATCGCCACGCCCAGCAGCACCACCCAGTACTCGTCTGAGAGCGCGACCGCCGCCACGACGTTATCCAGGCTGAACGCCAGGTCGGCCAGCTCAACCCGAAACACCACACCCCAAAAGCTGGTCGACTCGGCTTCCTGATGCAGCATCTCCTCCGCGTCGCCCTCGGCCTCTCCCAGGTGGCCCAGATATTCGATCGCCAGGTAAAGCAGGTAGAGCGCGCCGATCAGCCGCAGCCAGGAATTCTGAATCACAATCGTCGCCAGCACCAGCATCAGGGCGCGCCCAAGGTACGCACCCAGCAAGCCAACTTTGAGCGCCGCGTCGCGCTGCATGCCTAGAGACTTGTCGAGCACACGCCCGATGCCGCGCAGCGCTCGCGGCCACGGCACCGGCTTGTCGTCCGGCAGCGGCGCGACCATCGCCCCAAGTACCGCCGCATTGTCCAGCGATAAAATGCCTTCGAGAAAAATGAGCTGAATAATGATCAGAATAACGCCTGCATCCATGCTTGGTGTTGCCTTTGCTAAAACTTAACCCACGAAACCCTGCATATGATACACTGTTTCGCAGCAGAGTGTGTCTGCCCGGTTGTCCTACTTCTGAAGGAGAGAAGCGCTTTGAGGCTTATGGTGCTTCAGGGAGGGTAAGCACAGCCATTCGCCAGCGGATGTACCTGAGGCGAATGGGACTTCCCCGCTATCGGCAAATAGCCGTGTTCGGGCTAGATTCAGGCGTACATGCGGAGCCTATGGCGCTCGTCGATGCCGGGCACCGACACGAGCTAATACCACACTTAATCAGCATTACGGAAGATTTGTATGCCCAATGATGATGCTTCGGCACCCTTAACGCAACAGGTGCTCCATGCCCTGCGAACCGCCGACTCGCGAGGCTCGAACTTGAACGATGAGCAACTTCACGCTGCGGCTGCGCAGATCGTGGAGCAGTTCCAGGCGTACCAGAATCGGCCTCATGCTTTGGACGCGCAGGCCCTCGGCTCGCGGCTGGCCGGGCAGGGCCTAAGCCTCCAGGCGTTTATTCGGGCTGGCCGTGCGCTCAAGCCGGATCTTGCTACCGCGAGCGCTCAAGATGGCGATGTCCGCTGGGACTATCTATCGACGGTTCTGGAAGGCTATGTCGAGGAAACCAAGCGCGCGGCCCAGGAGGCGACGATCGCCGAGATCCGGGCGACCCAGCGCCGCGAAGATCAACTGCGCGCCGTGATTCAGGAGCTTTCGACGCCGATTATCCCGATCTATCGTGGCGTGCTGGTGCTGCCGCTGGTCGGCGCGATCGACTCGCTGCGCTCGCAGGAGATTACGGAGCGTCTGCTCGAAGAGATCGTGCGCCAGCAGGCCGATATGGTCATTATCGACATCACCGGCGTCTCGGTGGTCGATACCTCCGTCGCCAACCACCTGATTATGACGGCGCAGGCGGTCAATCTGCTCGGCTCGCGTGTGATCTTCACCGGCATCAGCAGCACGATCGCCCAGACGATCATCCAGCTCGGCGTCAACCTGGGCGATGTGATCACGCTGAATAATCTTCAGGCGGGTATGCTCTACGCGCTGCAACAGCTTGGCCTTGGCATCACCGAGCTGGCTCCCTCCGTCTAAGCCCGCTGCTCAAGCAGCGATCGATGAGCGCCGCCGGATCATGCATTCGGCGGCGCTCGTTCATACCCTGGGCATTCGGCGTATAACGCTAAGGGCGAGACATCAATGTGTCTCGCCCTTAGCGTTGGCGCTAGCTGCCGCCAACACCTTCTGTCACACGCTCAAAAACTCCGCTGATGTTCGTACCCAGTACCGCGAGGATGCCAATGACGGCCACAGCAATTAGGACAAGAACAAGTGCATATTCCACAAGACTCTGGCCCTCCTCGCGGGTGAAGAAGCTACGCAGCATGTATATCACCTGCTTCCGTGTGAGTGTATTGCAGTGCGGGAACGTATAGCTATATAGTACTACATCACAGGTCGCTCTTGCTAGGATAAACAAGGACAGGCTCGTCCATATCACGCTCAAGCTACGATCCGCAGCGCCTTTAGGTTGCGCCTGATTTCGAGGCGCATAACACAAACGAGGACGCAATCGCGCCCTCGTTGAAAAGAAATGCTCAAGAATAGCTACGGCCAGCTTTCGACGACCAACGTGAACAGATCCGAAACCGTGATCCCAAACGCCGATACGGCTGCGATCACTGCGATCGCGATCAGCAAGATGATCAAGCTGTACTCGACGAGACCCTGGCCCTCTTCACGAGCAAAAAAGGTGTGTAGCATGGGCTGCCTCGGTTCGTAAAACGGATGGGCCTGATAAGATAAACAAAGCAGGGACGCGACTACGCCCCTGCTTTGCTTCGTCCTTCACTGGCGTTATTGCGTCAGCGCACCATTGATGGTTTCAAAAACGCTGGAAACCTGCTGGCCGAGAAGCGTCAGAATGGCGATAACGACAATTGCGATCAGAACGAGAATGAGCGCGTACTCGACCAGACCCTGGCCTTCCTCACGGGCGAAGAAGTTGCGAAGCATGACCTTCCTCCTAAAAAAACTATACCGAATGAAAATGAGTGGCGGGGAAGGAACAGCGCACATACTGGCAGGGTGTCGGCGATCAATAGACTTGCTGGCGAGCCCCGCTATTGAGCCAGAGATCATCCTACCTTGCTTCAGTTCCCATCTGCACTCTCGATGGACTAAGCATACGCCCGGCCTGCCCGGCCTACATCGTCAAAAGCGATAGTCATGGATGGGCGAATCCGCGTATCTTTTGGCTGCCGCTCATGGCACTTTTGTGCCGAGCACCGTCGATCGCCGCTGCCTGAAGAAGCAGGCCGGGAAGTCGTAAGGAGATCGCAAACGTATCTGCTGTGGTTCGTGATGGGCCTGGTCCAGCGGGAGCGGAGGCAGCTAGCCGCTATGCCTGGCTGCTGCACGAAGAGCAGCGCGGCGTCGGAGCGGATGATGATGGGAAGGAGGTTAAAAGGAGCAGGGACAGCAATGCTGTCCCTGCGCGGTGGTGTGTGAAAGGCTGAATTACTGGGCCAGGCCGTTGCTGATCGTCTCGAAAACGGTCGAAACCTGGTTGCCGAGGATCGTCAGGATGCCGATAACGACAATAGCGATCAGAACAAGAATAAGTGCGTACTCGACGAGGCCCTGGCCTTCCTCACG
>DASUTC010000219.1 GCA_036374795.1 Herpetosiphonaceae bacterium | reverse complement strand
AAGCAAACCTTACTGCTTACAAGCCACACACGAGAGGTCAGGCGTTGTATCCACTCTTTCCCACCCAGCAAGGGATGCTGTTCAACAGCCTCTACGCCTCAGAGTCCGGGGTCGACATCGTACAGGTCGTGGCGGTTCTCCCTGAGCGCCTCAAGCTTCCAGCCTTCAAAGACGCCCTGGCACGCATGATCGAGCGACATGCTATCCTACGAACAGCTTTCCGATGGGAAGGGCTGCCTGAGCCGCTCCAAGAAGTGGTTGCGACAGTTCCGCTGCCACTTGAAGTAGAGGATTGGCGCGACCAACCCGCCGAGAGGCATCAGCAGCGGCTCGATGAGTACATTCGCGCCGACCGACGCCGTGGATTTACGCTAACGCAGGCTCCGCTCATACGGCTGACATTAATCCAGCTTGCCGAAGCCGATTATCGCCTGATCTTCGCCTTTCACCATACGCTTCTGGATGGCCGCTCGCTCCTGCTGCTGATGAAAGAACTCTTTGCGCTGTACGAGGCAGGCTGCCGTAGCCAAGATCTGGCGCTGCCACAGCCACGTCCGTATCAGGACTATATCGAGTGGCAGCGGCAGCAAGACCAGGCACAGGAGGAGCACGTCTGGCGCGATCTGCTCAAAGGCTTTACCGCGCCGACGCTGATAGCCGTAGACGGGCAGGATCGCTACCGAGATAACAGCCGAGGCGGGTACACCGATCAGGATCTTCTCCTAACGACAACCACCACCGAAGCCCTCACGCGGCTGGCTCAACAGCATGATCTCACGGTGAATACCTTGATCCAGGGAGCCTGGGCACTGCTGCTGAGCCAGTATAGCGGCCAGGATGATGTTGTGTTCGGGGTGACACGCCGGGGCCGCTACGGAACGATCGAAGGCGTCGATTCGATGATCGGCTTGTTCATCACCACACTGCCGATCCGCGTGCGAATTGTTCCCGATATGCCTCTGCTGGCCTGGCTCAAAGAGCTTCGATCGCTCAACGTAGCGATTCGCGACCATCAGCGGGCTTCGCTGGCGCAGGTGCAGCAATGGAGCGAGGTTCCCCAGGGCGTGCCTTTGTTCAATACGATCGTTGTTTTCGAGCGGTACCTGCTTCAGGATGCCTTGCAAGCTGAAGGCGGTCAGTGGGCCAATCGAACGCTCGATGTCGTGAGACAGCCCAGCTACCCGCTGACATTAGCCGTTTTCGCGGGTCCGCAGCTCTTGTGCCGGATGATCTATGATCATCAGCGCTACGATCGAGCCACGATCGAGCGGATGCTTGCTCGGCTTGAGCTGCTACTGGAAGGCATGCTCGCGCAGCCGGAGGGACGCCTGGACGCGCTGCCACGGCTGCCCGCCGCCGAGTGGCACCAGCTCAGCGCCTGGAACGCCACCCACGCGCCCTACCCCGCCGCCTCCCGCCTCCCCGACCTCGTCGCCGCCCACGCCGCCCAGCGCCCCCACGCCCTCGCCCTCGTTGATCCCGACCACGCCTGGTCCTATCACGCCCTCGACCAGCGCGCCAATCAGCTTGCCCATCTGCTCCAGGCCCGTGGCGTCGCCCCCGATGTCTGCGTCGCCCTCGTCCTCGACCGCTCCGCCGCCCTCGTCCTCGCCCAACTCGCCGTGCTCAAGGCCGGCGGCGGCTTCCTGCCGCTCGACCCCGCCGCCCCCGCCGCCCGCACCGCGCGCATGCTCCACGATGCCCAGCCCGCCCTGCTGCTTACCACCGCCCCCCTGCGCCCCGCCGCGTTGCCCGCCGCGCTGCCCGTACTCTGCCTCGACGCCGACCGTGCTCTGCTCGACGCCGCGCCCACCCACGCCCCCACCAGCGCCGCCACCCTCGACCACCTCGCCTATCTGATCTATACCTCCGGCTCCACCGGCACCCCCAAAGGCGTCGCCGTGCCCCAGCGCGGCCTGCTCAATCTCGTCGCCTGGCACCAGCGCACCTATGCCCTGACCCCCGCCGACCGCGCCACGCTGATCGCCGCCCCCGCCTTCGACGCCTCCGTCTGGGAGCTCTGGCCTTATCTCGCCAGCGGCGCGTGTCTGGTGATCCCCGATGCCGCCACGCGCGCCACGCCGCAGGCGCTGGTGCCCTGGCTGGCCGCTCAGCGCATCACCGTCTGCTTCCTGCCGACCGCGCTGGCCGAGGCCGCGCTGGCGCAGCCCTGGCCGTCCACGCTAGCGCTGCGCGCGCTGCTGACGGGCGGCGATCAGCTCCATCCGCTGCCCGCCGGGCTGCCGTTTCCGGTGTTCAACCACTACGGCCCGACCGAAACCAGCGTGGTCGCCACCGCCACGCCGGTCGCCGCCGAGGCGCGCGGCCACCTGCCGCCGATCGGGCAGCCGATCGCCAACACCGAGGTCTATCTGCTCGACGGGCGGATGCAGCCGGTGCCGCTGGGCGTGACGGGCGAGGTTTACATTGGCGGGGTGGGCATGGCGCGGGGCTATCACCGGCAGCCGACGCTGACGGCTGCGCGCTTCGTGCCGCATCCGTTCAGCCGCCCAGAGGGCACCCGGCCGGGGGCGCGGCTCTACCGCACCGGGGATCTGGCGCGCTACCGGGCGGATGGCGCGCTGGAGTTTCTGGGGCGGATCGATGGGCAGGTCAAGCTGCGGGGGTATCGCATCGAACTGGGCGAGATCGAGGCGGTGCTGGGGCAGCATCCCGCCGTGCGCGCGGCCGTGGTGCTGGCGCGGGAAGATCGGCCTGGGGCGCAGCGGCTGGTCGCATACGTGGTGGGCGCCCACGCGCCTACGGAAGCCCACGCACCGACGGCAGGAGAGGCGCGGCGCG
>DASUTC010000218.1 GCA_036374795.1 Herpetosiphonaceae bacterium | reverse complement strand
CGAGCGGCGCGAGAAATTACAGCTTCATGCGCGGGTCGAGCGCGTCGCGCAGGCCATCGCCCATGAAGTTGAAGCAGAGCGAGGTCAAAAAGATCGCCAGGCCGGGGAAGAACGCCTGCCAGGGATAGCGCTCCAAGACCGTCAGGCTACCGGCGTTCTGCAACATATTGCCCCACGACGCCTGCGGCGGCTGGACGCCGAAGCCCAGGTAGCTCAGCGCGGCCTCCAGAATGATGATCCCGCTCAAGCTCAGCGTCACATTGACGATGATCGGCGCGAGCGCGTTCGGAACCATGTGCCGAAACATAATCCGCGCCTTGGAAGCGGCCAGCGCCCGCGATGCCTCAACAAACTCGCGCTCACGAATACTCAAGATCTGGCCGCGAATCAGGCGCGCGCTGCCGGTCCAGTTCGTCAGCACCAGCACGATGATCAGCAGCCGGATACTGGGGCTGAAAATCGTGATCAGCACCAGCAAAATCGGCAGCAGCGGCAGCGTCAGCATAAAGTCGACGACGCGCATAATCAGCGCATCGACCCGCCCGCCGAAGTAGCCGCTGACCACGCCGATGATAATGCCCAGCGCATCGCTGCACAGCACCGTGATGAACGCGATCCCCAGCGATACACGTCCGGCGTGGATCACCCGCGAGAAAATATCGCGCCCGATGTAATCGGTGCCCATCAGGTGCTCCCACGATGGCGGCAGATTCTTGTTCGGCGGAACATTGTAGTTCGGGTCGTATGAGGAGATCCAGGGCGCGGCGAGCGACATCATGATAATCGTGCCGAGCACAATCGTGCTGAGGACCGCCAGGCGGTGCCGTGCGTAGCGCCGCAGCACGGTGATAATCGGGTTTTCAACCTTATTCTGAAGGATCTCGGAGCCTTCCATCTGTGGCGTAGCAACAGCCATATCTTCCTACCTTTGTATCATGCTTCCGGATTCGGATCGTAGACGGATCGCCGGGTGTCGGTCCGTCAGCGGCTAGTCAAGCCGGATACGTGGGTCGGCAACCGTGTACAGGATGTCGGCCAGCAAATTGGCGATGACGATCAAGATCGCGTTGATCAGCAAAAACGCTGACACGATCGGCCAGTCTTTCTGCCCCAGCGCCTGGATATACAAGAAGCCCAGCCCTTTATAGTTGAAGATCGTCTCGGTAATCAGCGCGCCGCTGAAGACGTTGGGGATCGTGAACACAAAGATTGTGATCAGCGGGATCAGCGCGTTGCGCATCGCGTGCTTGAGCACCACGACGCGCTCGCGCAGCCCCTTGGCGCGCGCCGTGCGCACATAGTCTTGCTTGAGCACCTCAAGCATCGACGAGCGCAGGAAGCGGCTAAACCCGGCCAGATTGAGCAGGCCAAGCACCACCACCGGCATCACCAGATGCATCACCCGATCCGTAAGTGATCGCGCCTCGACCGTGCCCAGGCCTGGCACGGTATAATCGCGGAGCGCCAGCACATCGCCGGTCGGGAAGTAGAAGAAGCCCTTGCGGTGCATCGCCAGCGTCGCCGCGATCAGCATCAGGCCAAACCAGAAGGACGGCAGCGAAATACCCAGGAAGCTAAAGGTGGTGAAGAAGTAGTCGAGCCGCGAGTACTGCTTCACTGCCGAGTACACGCCGATCGGGATCGCCAGCAACACTGAAAGCAGCGTCGAGGTAATCATCAGGCGCAGGGTGTCAGGCAGCCGCCGCCCGATCACCTCCATCACCGATCGGTTACGCTCGATCTTCCACGAAACGCCCCAGTCGCCGCGAATAATGCCCTTGCGCTCACCCGCGTACTGCTCCAGGCCAACGTTGTCGAGCCAGGTATCGCCCGCCAGCCAGGTGACATACTGCAAATAGAGCGGCTTATCCAGGCCCATCGCCTTCTGCATACGCTGGATGTCGCCCGCGCTGGGCCGCGCGCGGGGATCGCTCTGCTCCAGCAGGGCATCCAACGGACCGCCCGGCACAAGGCTCAAAATAACGTACACAACGATGGTAGAGATTAAGAGCACAAGGCCCATCTGGAAGAAGCGTCGGATCAGAAATGTAACCATATCCTGTCGTTACTCCTCGTGCGCCGTGAGGCCGGGGGTTTGGGGGAAGCCCCCAAAAATTCCCTTGCTAGAGAGCTAGAAACAAAAGCTAGGGCTAATCATAATACATTTTTCGATTTAGATGATCTCAGCTCCGTCTCAGACGAGGTAGCGGCGTGGGGATGAAGGCTTGCTCCATCCCCACGTCCACACCGTTTCACCAACGACTACTTGTTGATGTCGAGGTCTTCGATATTGAACAGGTCGCGGTCGCTGGTCGGGTCGAGCTTGATGCCCGTGACCGCCGGGTTGAACGCGCCGACGTTCACGCGCTGATACAGCGGGAAGGTCGGAAGCTCCTTGTTGGCGATCACCAGCGGAGCCTTATCCAGCTCGCGGCGCTTCTCCTTGTTCAGCTCGATCGTGGTCGCCTTGGCAGCCGCGTCGAACTCAGAATTGCTATAGCCGGGGTTGTTCTGGCCGGAGTAGTTATTCTCCGGAGTCGGGATGAAGTCGCTGCGGTACAGAGTGTGCGACGGATCGACGCCCGAACCCCAGGCGTACATCGCCAGGTCGAAGCGGCGGCTGTCGAGAATACCCTCAGCGCCTTCCTTGAAGAGCACCTCAGGACCGGGCACGAACTCAAGCTTGATGTCGATGCCGACTTCCTTCAGGTTCTGCTGAATGATCTCGGCAGCGGCCTGGCGCGTGGCGTTGCCCTGCGTGGTGTAGAACGTCACCGAGAACTTGCGGCCATCCTTCTCCAGAATGCCGTCCGAGCCAGCCGTCCAGCCAACGTCGCTGAGCAACTGCTTGGCCTTCTCAGGATCGAAGTTGTATGGCTCCAGCTCGGAGTCGCCCGGATAAGACGGGTGATCCGACGGGACGTAGGTGTTCATCACCGTGGTCTTGCCGAAGAGCACGTTGTCGATGATCTGCTGGCGGTTGATCGCGTAGGCCACCGCCTGGCGCGTGCGCACATCGTCGAAGAACGAGGGCTGGTCATCGCCACGGACGATACCGAAGTCGATGTGCTCCCAGGTCGTCGACGGAACGTACTGTGCCGTGACCTTGTTAGCGGCTTCCATGTCGTCAAGCTGCGGTGCCTGGCCCAGCGTCAGACCGACGGTGCCGGCGTAGTCGATCTGGCCGCTTTCGAGCTGCGCGATCAACTGCTCCTGGTCGGCAACGTACTTGTAGACCACCGTGCCGATCTTGGGCTGCTTGAAGAAGTACGGGTTCGACACGAGCGTCGTCGACTCGCCGGGGATGTGCTCCTGAACCATGTACGGGCCGTACGACCACGGATGGCTGGTTTCCTGATCGCGGATCTCTTCGATCGACTGGCCGCTGTACTTGTGGGTAGGCATAAAGCCAACGAAGGTGAGGTAGTAGTCGAAGTCCAGGTAGCCCGGAGCGTACTGCTGGATGACGGTGTAGTCGTCGGGCGTGTCAACGCTCAGCGTGCGATCGATGGTGTAGCGCACCGGAAGCTGAAGCGTCGGGTCTTTCTTGATGCGGAAGGCTTCCTTAGCGTCCGCCGACGTCACCGGCGTGCCGTCTTCCCAGCGGAGCTGCTCGTTGAGCTTGAAGGTCAGCGTCAACTGCGGCAGCTCGGACGGGATCTCAATGCCGGCCTCCTGGGCAACCGCCGTATCGGTGACGAGCGTGCCGTCGATCACGATCGGGCTCTCCGCGCTGATCTTGCTGGGATCGACCGTGACGGTCTCCGTCACTGCGCCGCCGTTCTCGAAGGTCGGGAACTCATCGTAGCAGTAGCGCACCTGGTAATCGTAGCTCAGGTTGTCGTAGCAGTAGAAGCCGCCGATCTCACGGCCCAGGCCGATACCCACCTCGTTGAGCATGCCGCTGGTGGTTTCGAGGCTGAACAGCGTATCAGGCGACTGGTTGTAGGCAGCAACGAAGACCTTGTCGTTGATCGGAGAGGGGGCTGCCGATGCTTCTGCTCCAGTAGTGGCGGTTTCAGCGGGTGATGGCGACGCTGCGGGCGATGGCGACGCTGCAGGCGATGCCGACGCTGCGGGCGATGCCGACGCTGCGGGCGATGGTGATGCCGCAGGCGGAGCGGTCGTGCCGCCACACGCCGCCAGGATCGGGACGATGAGGGCAATGATCAACGTCCAGGTAAACATCCTTGCACGTTGCGAATAACGGGACATCCTGTTGCTCCTTTATGAATGTACGGGTGGAGGAAAAACGGGCGATCCGGCGCCAGCCGGGTGACTGTAGTAAACGAACCCACTACCTCCTTTCCATCAGCTCTAGTCTATGGCGCTAACGAATGGCTGTAGTGCCTGCGCATTATACGGTAAGGTTTACTATTGTCAATCTGCTACGGCCCGCCTGCCATATGAATCCGCATGAGCTACGCCCGCTCGTCTCGACATCGGATCATTAAGCTACCACGATCTTTAACACCACCTAAAAACCCGCCCGGTTTAAAATTGCGGCCTGAGATTGACCGCCAATAACAAAGCCCTCCTCGCGCTGATCGAGGAGGGCCACAGCAGCATATGTCTCAGGGGCTAGTCAAGGTAGCCGCGCAGCTTTTTACCCAGGTGCGGGTGGCGCAGTTTGCGGAGCGCTACCGCTTCGATCTGCCGGATACGCTCACGAGTAATACCGAACTCCACGCCAACTTCTTCCAGCGTTCGGTATTTGCCATCTTTGAGGCCGTACCGCAGTTGAATGATTTTGCGCTCGCGCTCAGGTAATTTGTCGAGAACCTCATCGATCTGCTCGCGCAGCATCGTCTGCGCGGCGGCCTCGGCTGGTGTTGCCAGCCGCTCGTCTTCGATGAAGTCACCCATGCGGCCTTCGCCATCCTGGCCGACGGGCATTTCGAGCGAGAGGGGGTGCATCGAGGCTTCGAGCGTCCGCCGCACCTTGCCGGCGGTAATGCCCATCGCATCGGCGATCTCTTCGGGCGTCGGCTCGCGCTGCATCGACTGTTGCAGCTTGTGCGATGTCCGCTTCACCTGGGAGATCGCCTCGCCCATATGCACGGGCAGGCGAATCGTGCGGCTTTGATCGGCAATCGCGCGGGTGATCGCCTGGCGAATCCACCATGTTGCATAGGTCGAGAACTTATGACCCTTGGTGTAGTCGAACTTCTCAACCGCGCGCATCAGGCCGATATTGCCCTCTTGAATCAGATCCATCATCGTCAAGCCGTACGAGGTATACTTCTTGGCGATCGAGACGACGAGCCGCAGGTTGGCCTGGATCAGGTGGCGACGGGCTTCGTTCCCTGCTTCAACGAGCCGCTGGGCCACACACCGTTCTTCCCAATTCAGCATCTCATTACGCAGCATGTGCCGCGCATGATTTCCAGCCTCCATCGCCTTCGCCAACTCAACTTCCTGCTGGGCGGTTAGCAGCGAAACCTGGCCTATCTCTTGCAAATACATCCGCACAGGGTCGTCGATCGAGGATTCGGTAAGTTCGGGGAGTTGAGGGGAGGGCTCTTCGTCAAGCTGAAATGCTG
>DASUTC010000217.1 GCA_036374795.1 Herpetosiphonaceae bacterium | reverse complement strand
ATCGGCATCATCGGGCGCTATCTCGTAGGCCCCATGGTGAAGGCATCTTCGCCACTCACGTGCAACGAGGTCTGGTAAGAGCTCAAATCCAGTGGTCCGCACTCATGTCATCGACGCCCGCTAATGGGATGGACCGGCTGCTTCCCCCGAACGGCGGGTTAGCCTGAAGGGCTACCGCCTCAATCAGGAGAAGCAGCCCATGACGAGCGACCCCGGCCAGCCCGCGCAGACCTTCGCGTCCATCGGCATCGACATTGGCAAGGATGTCTTCCACATCGTCGGCTTCGATGTCGGTGGTAAGGTCGTCCTGCGCAAGAAATTCAAGCGCCTGGCGCTGGAGAGCGAGCTCGCCAAGCTGCCGCCGAGCATCGTCGGGCTCGAGGCATGCCTCAGCGCGCACTTCGTCAGCCGCACGCTGCGCCGTCTCGGGCATACTCCACGCATCATTCCGGCGATGTACGTCAGGCCGTTCGCGAAGGGCCAGAAGAACGACTACAACGATGCCGAGGCCATCGCCGAGGCAGCTCTGCGCCCCAACCTACGCGTCGTGCAAGAGAAGACGCAGGATCAGCTCGATCTGCAGGCACTGCATCGGGTCCGCGCGCGGCTGGTGTCGCGCCGCACGGCGACGATCAACCAGATCCGCGCTTTCCTGATCGAGCACGGGATCGCCGTCCGCACCGGCGCCAACGCGCTGCGCCGCTCGCTCTTCGCCATTCTGGAGAACCGCGCCGACGAGCTGTCGCCGCGCATGAGCGACCTCATCGTTGGCCTCCACGAGGACTGGCTGTGGCTCGACGAGCGCATCGAGACGCTCACCGGCGAGATCGAGCAGATCAGCCACCGTGAGGCGAACTGCAAGCGCTTAATGAGTGTGCCCGGCATTGGGCCGATCATCTCCACGGCCATGGTCGCTGCCATCGGCACGGGCGAGGCCTTCGAGCGTGGCCGTGACTTCGGTGCGTGGCTGGGTCTCGTGCCTCGGCAATATAGTACCGGTGGCAAGTCGATCCTCGGGCGCATCTCCAAGCGCGGCAGCAAGTATCTGCGCACGCTCTTCATCCAGGCCGCCAACGTCATCCTCATGCGTCCGCAAACCTGGGAACGCTTCAGCTTCGGCGCCTGGCTGAAGGCCGCACAGCCGCGCCTCCATCGCAACAAGCTGGCGACGGCGCTTGCCAACAAGCTCGCCCGCATCGCCTGGAGCGTGCTGAGGCACAACGTTGCCTTTGACGCCCATCGCGTTGAAGTCGTGGCGATCTGATCGCCCGACGATCCACGGAGTTCGCGATTGAGAACAGCAGCATGGAACGGATCAACGAGCGCGCCCAGAGTCTGGTGACCCAAACGGTCGCTTGGCGACCTGTCCGCTAATGAGACCAAAGGCGCGCGCGTATTCCCATCGAGGCCACGGCCCGCGAGCCGATCAACAGGCCGGATACATATCAGCGACTTCCGAAGCCTGCGCCGAACTCACTTGCGATCAGCAGCCGGTTCTCTAATCGCGCCTCCCTTGTCAAGGTTGAGTGCTGCCCTTCGAGGTCACGGTTCTCTCCGCGGTCGGCATGGCCGCCGCAACATCTGGTTCGAAGCGCAGGCGCTGCAAGGTCCACAGCGGGTTGAGCCGCTAAAGGCCCTCCCATCGGCTCGCGACGCAGTCGGCTGCTCCTTCGCCCCGCAGGGCATCCCTCACGCCTGACGGCGTTCTCTAGCAGTTGGATCGCACATCACGCTGGCATGGCTGGCGCTGACCAACGAAACGGCTCGCCCGATTGCCAAATGCTGTGAAGGATGACGGTGAGCTTGCGGGCGAGCGCAACACGCGCCTTGCCGGCACCGGATCGCCTGGCGATCGCGAGGGCCCAGTCCTTGAGCCGCGAGGCACGCTTGACCCGAGTGAGGATAACGACAGCCGCCTCATACATCAGAGTGCGGGCGAGGTTGTCGCCACAGCGGGAGATCCTGCCGCGGCGATCGCTCTCGCCCGACTGGTATTGCCTCGGCGTCAGTCCCAGGTGCGCTCCGACCGATCGTGATCGGGCAAAGCGCATTGGATCCTCGACGGTGCTGACGTACGCGAGCACGGACAGCGCGCCGATACCGGGCAC
>DASUTC010000216.1 GCA_036374795.1 Herpetosiphonaceae bacterium | reverse complement strand
GACCACATACGCCACCAGCCGCGTGTCGCCGCGCTCCTCGCGCAGCAGCACCACCGCGTCGCGCACGGCCTCATGCTGGCGCAGCACGGCCTCGATCTCGCCCAGCTCGATGCGATAGCCCCGCAGCTTGACCTGCTGATCGGCGCGTCCGCAGAACTCGACGTTGCCATCGGGCAGGTAGCGCCCAAGATCGCCCGTGCGATACACCCGATCGCTGGCGTCGCCGGGTGCTCCTTCGGCGAAGGGATTGGGCTGGAAGCGCGCGCCAGTCAGCGCTGCGTCGTCGATGTAGCCCTGCGCCAGATACGGCGTGCGCACGACGATCTCACCGATCTCGCCGATACCAGCCAGCCGCCCGGCGCTGTTCACCACGAGGAGCTGGACATCGGCGATGCCCTGGCCCAGCGGCACCACTGCTCTCAACGGTTGGTCGTCTGGGATGACGTAGTAGGCCATCGCCTGCGGTGTCTCGGTCGTGCCGTAGAAATTGACATAGGTTGCCTCAGGCGCGACCACCTCAAGCCGCGCCACCGCCTGCTGCGTCAGCACATCGCCGCCGAAGAACAGGTAGCGGAGCGACACCAGCTCAGCGGGCTGGTCAGGTCGCGGGGCTGCGCCGCCCTCGCTAAGCAGCGTGCCGAGCGCGGGCGTCAGATGCGCGACCGTGATCGCTGACTGTTCCATCCAGCGCGGGAGGTATCCGGGCGTAAGCAGGTGCTCTTCGTCCGGAATACAGAGCGTCGCGCCGATCGACAGCGGCGTGAAGATGTCGCGCAGCAGCGGATCATGGGCCAGACCCGACAGCATACTGAAGCGGTCGGCGGGGCACAGGCCAAACCTCTGCCGGTGCCATGCGACGAAATGCGCCAGCGGGCGGTGGGTGCCGCGAATCCCCTTGGGCTGTCCGGTCGAGCCGGAGGTAAACGCCACGTAGGCCAAGTGATCGGGGCCGACCGTGATGTTCGGAGCATGGCCGAGAGCGGCGCTGAGAAGATCGGCGTCGCGTGTGGCGTCCAGACGGCAGGCCAGCGGCAGCGCGGCCAGCGCCTCAGCCAATGCTTCAGGCAGCGTAGACGGAGCGGCGAGCTGAATCCAGCCGCGTGGCCGCGCCAGGCGCACATACTCGACCAGCCGCGCTGCGGGGTAGCCTGGGTCGAGGATCATCCAGGCAGCGCCCGCCTTGAGCACACCCAGCATCGACCACACCAGCGCCGCGCTGCGCTGGCCGTAGATCGCGATCACCTCTTCGGATTGAATGCCACAGGCGTGGAGATAGCTAGCTAGCTGATTACTGCGCCGCTCAAGGTCGCCATAGGTCCAGGTTTCGCGCGGATCGATCACCGCCACACGATCGGGAGTGCGGCGAGCCTGCGCTGCGAACCACTCATGGACCGCGCCCGACCAATCAGCGACGAGCGGCTGGTGGGGATCGGGCAGCCGAAGCGCGGCGGCGGGCGTCACCAGCGAATAGCTCGCGATCGGCGCGTCGGGCTGCGCGACGACCTGCGACAACAACAACTCCATTTGCGCCAGCAGCTCAGCCATCCGCGCCGAATCAAAGACATCGGCGTTGTACAGCAGATCGAACTGAATACCTGCGGGCTGTTCTTTAACGTACAGCGTGAGATCGAACTTGGCCTCCGTCTCCGGTGTCGGAAGCACTTCGGCAGCGACGCCGGTGAGATCGAGCTGCGCCTCCGCGACGTTGAGCATATTAAAAAAGACCTGGAAGAGCGGCGTGCGATACGGATCGCGCTCCGGATGCAGCGCCTCGACGACCAGCTCAAAGGGTACGTCCTGGTGAGCGTAGGCGGTGAGACAGGTGTCGCGGACTTGCCGGAGCAGAGAGGAAAATACAAGCGTATCGGTACCACGTATCCGCAGCACCAGCGTATTGACGAAGAAGCCGATCAGGTTCTCCGTCTCGGCGCGGGTACGGCCCGCGATCGGCGTGCCGACGGCAATGTCCTGCTGGCCGCTCCACCGCGCCAGGAGCACCTCGAAGGCCGCCAGCAGCGTCATGAACAGCGTCACACCTTCCCGCTGGCTCAATTCCTTGACCGCCGCGCTCAACGCCGCTGACAGGCGCAACGCCACGGTCCCAATCCGGCCAGCCGCCCCCGCCCGGTAGGGTCGATCGGTGGGCAGCGCGAGCGGCGCGAGATCGGCGAGCTGCCGTCGCCAGTAGGCGAGCTGCTGATCCAGCACCTCACCCTGCAACCAGGCGCGCTGCCACAGCGCATAGTCGGCATACTGCACCGGCAGCTCCGGCAGGATCGAAGCGCTGCCCATATCGCGGCCCGCACGCTGCGCATTGTACAGCGTCACCACCTCACGGCTCAGCACGCCCATCGACCAGCCATCCGCGACGATGTGATGCAGCACGAGCAGCAGCACGTGGTCATGCGCGCTCAGGCAAAGCAGGGTACAGCGGAGCAGCGGGCCGCGCTCAAGATCGAAGGGCTGTTGCGCAGCCTGCGACGACAGGCGCTGCACTTCTCGCATCTGATCCGCAGGAGCAAGCTGTTGCAGATCGAGCAGCGGCAGATCCAGCGTGGATTCCGGCGCGATCACCTGCATGGGCGCTCCATCGACCGCCCCCTGCGTATAGGTTGTGCGCAGGACCGCATGGCGCTGCACGACACGCTGCAAGCTCGCGGCGAATGCCGCGACATCGAGCGGCCCGGTGAAGCGGACCACCGCCGGGATGATGTACGCGCTGCTGCCGGGCTGCAACTGATCGAGGAACCAGAGGCGCTGCTGCGCGAACGACA